>DASQNL010000671.1:0-3618 GCA_035644995.1 Pyrinomonadaceae bacterium
GGCCGCGCAGCGTGGGCACTTTCTTGATCTCGCGCTGCGAGATGGCGCGAAAAGTCTCCGCCGTGTCGAGCACATGCACGATCTCAGCAGGTGAGAGTTCGCTGATTCCGAGCAGATGTTTGCTGGCTAAAGCCATCGCCATTCACGCGCCTCTCAAAATCCAATTGCTAACTTCGACCCGCCTCCGCCGCACGCGCTGATACGAAAAAGGCGGCCTTCAGATGGCCGCCCTTGCTTACCCGTTCTCCGTCGCCGGTCGCTCCACGATGGCGACGCCTTCTTCGCCGTCAAACTCGTTGAGCATGACCTTGATGATCTCGCTCCTTTTCGTCGGCGCGAACTTCCCTACGAAGTCCGCCTGAATCGGCAACTCGCGATGCTCCTTGCCGCGATCCACGAGCACCGCGAGTTGCACGCGGCGCGGTCGCCCGAAGTCTATCAACTGGTCGAGCGCGGCGCGAATCGTGCGCCCCGTGTAGAGCACGTCGTCAACGAGGATGATGTTGCGGTCGTCAACGCCGCCGGGCAAGTCCGTGCGGTTGACGATGGGGTTCGAGCCGACGGTCGAAAGATCGTCACGATAGAGCGTGATGTCGACGATGCCGACGGGCGGGCGGTCGCCTTCGAGGTCTGCGATCTTATCCGCGAGCCTGTGCGCGAGCGGCACGCCCCGCCGCTGGATGCCCACCAGATAGAGATCGCTCGAACCCTGATTCTACTCCACGATCTCCGACGCCAGACGCGCCAGCGCGCGATTGATCCGCGCCCCGTCCATGATTCGAACTTTTTCCGTAAATTCCATCGGCGCGAATACTAGCATAAAGCGGCGGCGATAAAACAGTGACAAGTGACAAGTGACAGGTGACAAGTTAAACTCACGAACGCTCTCATCACTTGTCACTCGTCGCTTGTCACTCGTCACTGATGTTTTATCGCTCGGTTGTGCGTCCCGTCCTGTTTGGTCTCGCGCCGGAGACGGCGCACGAGTTTGCGTTGCGTGCGTTGACGGTCGCGTTGAAGCCGGAGGGGGCGAGGCGTTTGGCGGGGCGGCGTTTGGGTCGAGAGTTGTTCGGGGAGTTGGAGCGGTTCGGTTTGAGTTTCAGTAATCCGGTGGGGTTGGCGGCGGGGTTTGATAAGAACGGGGCGGCGGCGCGCGAGTTGGCGGCGCTCGGCTTCGGGTTTATCGAAGTGGGGACGGTGACGCATCTGGCGCAGGTGGGCAACCCGCAACCGCGCCTGTTTCGACTCCCGCAGGATCGCGCGCTCATCAATCGTCAGGGCTTCAATAACGAGGGGGCGGCGGCGCTCGCCGCGCGTCTGGCGCTTCGAGGTCGCCCGCCTTGCGTGCTCGGCATCAATATCGGCAAGAGCCGCGCGGTCGAAGTCGAGGATGCTGTGGCCGATTATCTCGCCAGTTTCGAGATCGTACACCCGCACGCGGACTACATCACCGTTAACGTCAGTTCCCCGAACACGCCCAACCTGCGCGAGTTGCAACGCGTAGACGCGCTCGCCGAATTACTCGCCTCGCTGCAAACGCGCAATCGAGAGTTGTCGCTCGCTGGCGGACGTGCGCGCCGCGTGCCGCTGCTCGTGAAAGTTGCGCCGGATTTGGAAGCGCGCGAACTCGAATTGATCGTAGATGTCGCGCGCCGCACGGAGATTGACGGAATCATCGCGACCAACACGACGACGGCGCGCGGGAATCTGTCGCACACACCGGCGGGCGTCGTCTCGGCCATCGGCGCGGGCGGCCTGAGCGGCGCACCCTTGCGCGCGCGTTCGACGGAAGTGATTCGTGCGTTGTATCGTCTGTCGCGCGGAGAACTTAAGATCGTGGGCGTCGGCGGCATCTTCAACGCGGCGGACGCGTGGGAGAAGATTTGCGCGGGGGCGTGCCTCGTGCAACTCTACACCGGCTTCATCTACGAAGGCATCACCGCCGCGCGCGACATCAACGAAGGGCTGGCGCAGATTCTCCGGCGCGAAGGCTTCCGCACGCTCGACGAGGCGGTCGGGTGTAAGGCGGAATAGCTATCAGCCGTCAGCTATCAGCAAGAGGCTAGATGCAAAGAGTCTGAGACTCCCGGTTCAAACTGTTAGCATGATGTGTTGTTGCTGATAGCTGACGGCTGACCGCTGACCGCTGCCAACTTCATCACTATGCACAACAAACTTATCATCGCGCTCGACGTGGAGACGGCGCAGGAGGCGCGCGGGTTGTTTTTACGGCTCGGCTCGCAGGCGGGCATGTTCAAGGTCGGCTCGCAACTGTTTACCGCCGCCGGGCCTGACTTCGTGCGCGAGATCGTGTCGCAGGGCGGGCGCGTCTTTCTCGACCTCAAGTTTCATGACATCCCGAACACGGTCGCCGCCGCCGCGCGCGAAGCCGTCAGGCTCGGCGTCTCTATCTTCAACGTGCATGCGGCGGGCGGGGGCGAGATGATGCGGCGCGCGGTCGAGGCCACGACGGAAACTGCCGAGCGCGAAGGCTTGGAGCGACCGAAGCTCATCGCCGTCACGGTGTTGACGAGTGCGAACGCAGGTGTGCTGGCGGAGACGGGCGTCGTGGCGGGCGATGTGGAGTCGCAGGTGAAGCGTCTGGCGGAGTTGGCCGCCGCGAGCGGGATGGACGGCGTGGTCGCTTCGCCGCACGAGATAGCGTTAGTGCGTGCGGTCGTCGCGCGCGAGGATTTTCTGATCGTCACGCCCGGCGTGCGACCCACCAACGCGTCGCACGACGACCAGAAACGCGTGATGACGCCCGCAGAGGCCATCAGCGCCGGAGCGGATCACATCGTCGTCGGGCGCGCGATATTGAACGCGCCCGATCCGCTGCGCGCAGCTCAGGAGATCGTGCGAGAGATGGAGCGCGCCGCCGTAGAATTAGCGAGCAGCACGAAGGATGCGAAAAGCATCTGAAGTAGACCGTGTGCGCGCGCATGAAATCTCGCATATGTCCTCCCGCCGGTAGGTGCGCCCGCGTAGCCGCGTAGTGTAAGCTAGCGGGTACTGGATTTCCCCCGTCGAAAGGTTTAGGAACAGCGTGCGCCCGCGCGGCGTGTAAGGCTCGCGTCGCGCCGCGTGTGTGGCGAAACGCGCTTAGAGGAGTTCGAGCGAACCTGCGGAAATGAGGAAGCCACTTTTGCACCGAAGACACAGACTGCTGCCGACCTACACATTCCTGTTCGTATCCCTCGCGCTCTCCGCGTCGGCCTTCGCGCAGCAAACTTCGAGCACCGCCGCCGCGCCGGGAGACTTTTCCGCCGCGCCTTATCTCGCGGGCGAAAAATTGACTTACAACGTCTCCTTCTCGAATTTCACGACCGCCGGACACGTCGAGATGTTCAACGCCGGACGCGGCCAGTTCTTCAACCGCGACGGCATCCAACTGCGCGCGCGTGTCCAGACCGTAGGCGTCGTGCGCGCCGCGCTCTACGCGCTCGACAACGAATACACGGCCTACGTCGATCCGCAAACCGGACTTCCCTTTCACACGCAGGTTCAGCAACGCGAAGGCGGCAGCGCCGTCGCGGCGGCACAGACTCCGGCTCTCGCAAACCAGCCATCGGTCGAAGCGACGCCCGCCACCTACGATTTTCTCTCCGCGCTTTATCG
>DASQNL010000672.1:0-2690 GCA_035644995.1 Pyrinomonadaceae bacterium
GCCGCGTGGTTCAAGAGCACCCAATCGAGAGCATGCAGCAAGCCGGAGACGGTGCCGACGCCCTGCGAGTTCAGGACACGCAAATTCACAACCGTCGCATTCGGGGCGATGCCGATGTACTGCGCGTTTGAGATGCGCCCGTTCCCGGCGGCCATCGAAGCGACGTGTGTGCCGTGCCCGTAGGGGTCGTCGGTGCGTCCCTCGCCCGTGAAGTCCTGACTGTGGACGACGCGCAGCCCGTTGGACTTGTCGAGAAATGACTTGTGCGCCGTGTCGATGCCTGAGTCGAGCACGGCGATGCCGACGCCGGTGCCGTCCAATCCGGAAGTCGTCGTGCCCGACGTGGCGCGCACGGCGTCAGCCCCGGTCGTCAGCGAGACGTGGCCGAGACGCCCAATCCGGCGGTTCACCGAGACGTAGGCAACGTCGGGTCGGGCGGCGAGTGCGGCGGCGGCGGCGGCGGGCAGGGTGGCGACGCGGAAGTTGAAGTGACGGAATCGTTGGACATCGCTCGCGCCGTTCAGTTGCAGTGCGCCGTCGAGGTCGTTAGTCCACCCGGCGGCAGGTTCGACGATAACGCTAACTCGCTCAGCCAACGCTCCGGCTTTAACTTTTTGATGCAGGTCGGCCGACTCTTTCTTCCTCGAAGGTTGAGCCTGCCCGTACTCCGCCCTGACGGGTGCGCCCAGACGAAACCCCAGACAGACGAGAAGGAATAGCAAAGCAGTCGGCAAAATGGTCGGTCGCAAGCCCTTCATAAAATGAAATTCCTTGTAATTTCGTATCGAAACTTACGGGATGGGTACTACCCGACCCGCGAAAAACATGGCGGTGAGAAATTTGATGGGCGGTTCTCGGAGGCAAAATCTTCGGCATCAGGTAGGAGCAAACCCGATTAACGAACAAAATGCACTCATCGCTAAATTCGGAACAGAAAGTGCCGCAGTGCCTTACAAGTCAGGGCATTTTGGACGCCGTCCGTTCCCCGCGTTCGTGTATTTCTCCGAATTATCAACATGGGGGATGTTAACTAATGTTTTTATACAATAAAATTTGTTAAACCACAAATGTTTATTTTCACCGTGGGCATTTAATTTTTTGTCGGATTCGCACGCCAATCTGCCTGCGGGCGTCGCAAAGGGACATGAACGGCGAATACGAAGTCCGCATAACACCGAGATGTGTCTAAGCGTGACCACAATATCCACCACGAAAATATCCGCTACGAATGCGAACTGTTCAATCGGATATACGAATACTTGAAACAGCGCTACTGAGGGCTTTCCCTGACATAGCAGTTTGGCAGGGGTGTGGTATGGGCGAGCTCGCCCAGGCGACGGGGTGCGGAAGGGAGTGCCGAAGGGAGGGGTTCCGGTATTTCAGCAGGCTAAAGAACGGTTGGGTATGAGTAAAACGATCAGTCTTCCTCCCAGTTGAGAGTGTTGACGGGGTTGCTGTCCAAGTTCTCCCGCGCGTGGTCGTAGCGCATCACAGTCTTCGGGTCTTTGTGCTTCGTCACCATCTGCACCTCTCGATATGAGTACCCGGCATTCAACAACTTCGTCACCACCGTGCGGCGCAAGTCGTGCGGCGTGACGTGCCCGATACCGGTGAACTCCGCCCACCGCCCCACTATTTTCTGCACCATGCGCGTGGATAAAGGCCGGTCAAACTCAAGTGTCCGGTAGTTGACTATCGGCTGGAAGAGGAATGCTTCGTCTCCGCCGCTGTGGAGCGTTCCCCTTCTTTCGCGGTCGAGTTTGAGATACCCGTCTATCGCCTCTTTGACATCCTTCGGCAGCGGCCACACCTCTTCTTTGCCACCCTTGATCTTGCAACGCAGTGTCCAGCGACCATGACTCCACTTAACCGACGAGACGCGTAACTGGCTCACCTCCGCCAAGCGTAGAGACAGCCGGAGCATGACCAGCATGATGGCGTGGTCGCGCGCGCCCTCCACCTTGCTGCGATCAGGGCCGGAGAGTAGATACCTGACCTCCTTCGCCGTCAATGCCCTGCCCTGCGGGTTGGTCGGTAGTTCCGGCGGGGTGACTAATTTCGTCGAGGCCGGGTTGACGATGATTACTCCGCCCGCTCTGAGATACTCGAAGAACGAGCGGATGATGGCGAGTTTCGTTGCGACGGTGTTCGGCTTGCGCCGCTTGTTGATTCGCAGGTGGTCGCGGTAAGCAATGACGAGCGCCGATGACACTTGGCTCGGATGAATGTTTCCGACGAAATGAAAGAACTCGCGGATGACGCGGTGATAGGCCGAGCGCGTCTCCTCGCTCACCGACTTGTAAATGAACGGGCGCGCGATCACTAGGTCGAAGCCGCGCACAGCCACGGGAGACTGCTCCGACTCTGTTTGAGAGTTAAGAATTTCCGGCGAAACCGGCCTATTGCTCATCTGGCTCTCCTTGATCCCAATGCTCCCCGTCGGCGGCTTCTCGATGAGGCCATTTAAGGTATCCGTCCCCTCTTTTCTGACCTTGCTCATGGATTTCTTATGCCTTTCAGCAATGTTTTAGAGGATCGAGAGTAGGTCACGGATTATGTTACTGTTCAGGAGGTCGATATGAAGAAGTGCTGCTTCCTCTGAAAAAACTTTATGCCGTGCCGTTATAGCCTAAAGTTAAGCCAACAGAGGTCATCCATAAGCCCTTTTAGGCGGCGCTTTACCGACCTCC
>DASQNL010000673.1:0-5891 GCA_035644995.1 Pyrinomonadaceae bacterium
CGTAGTGTGCGAGCGCGGCCGCGCCCGCCGCGCGTGCGAGCGCGACGGCCGCGCCGAGTTCGCGTGCGTAGGGATTGCCGCCCGCCGCTTCCATGTGCGCCTGCCGGTTCAAAGTTCGCTACACCTCCGAGGGTTCAAATCCAACCATGTAGAAAGGCGCGCGCCGGAGGCGCAGAGACGTAAAGCGGGAGGCGCGCAGAGAGACGCGCGCGGGAGACGCGCAGGCTCTCGACAACTCCGCGGCTTCCTTGAGCGTCTCCGCGGGCGACGTTTTCCTCGCCTTACGCGGCGCGCGCCGCCGCGCGGATAATATCGAGCGTGGCTTCGATGTCACGGCGCGTCGTGCGGAAATTGACGATGCAGGCGCGCAGGGCGAAGCGGCCGCGCAAGGATGCGTTCGACACGTAAGCCCGCCCGCCGCGCTGCACGACGCGCAGGATGCGCTCGTTCAACTCGTTCGCTTCCCGCTCGCCCCGCGCGCGTTCCGCCTCATCCGCCGACGCGAGCCGAAGGCGCATCTCCGGCGACACATAACGAAAACAGCAGATGCTCAACTCGACCGGCGCGAGCAGTTCGAAGTCGTCAGCCGCTTCGACGCACGCGCCGAAGTAGGCGGCGAGCGCGTTGTCTTCCGCGATGGCGGCGGCAATCGCCCGCGCGCCGTAGTAGCGCAGCAGCATCCAGATTTTCAACGCGCGGAAGCGGCGCGACAACTCCATGCCGTAGTCGAAGAAGGCGAACGACTCGTCTTCCGTCTCTTCAAAAATTTTAATGTAGTCGGCTTCGCTCCCGGCCCAGGCCGCGCGCACCCGCGCCGCGTCGCGAAAGAGCAGGCAGCCGCAATCAACCGGCGTGTAGAGCCACTTGTGCGGGTCGAGCGCGACGGAATCGGCCGCGTCGAGTCCGGTCAGGAGCGCACGCTTCGACGGGTCAACCGCCGCGAGCGCGCCGTATGCGCCGTCAACGTGAAACCAGAGATCGTGCTCGCGCGCGACCTGTGCGATCTCCGTGAGCGGATCGACCGCGCCCGTGTTGACCGTGCCCGCGCTCGCCACCACGCAGCACGGCTGAAAACCGTCGCGCGCGTCCTGCTCGATTCGTGCGCGTAGACGGCGCGCGTCCAGACGAAAATTTTCGTCCGACTCGATGACGCGCACCTGCTCGCGTCCCAGTCCCAGAATATCCGCCGCCTTCACGATTGACATGTGCGCCTGATCCGAGACGTAGACCGTCGCCGGTCGGGCGGCGCGCCACAGACCTTCCCGCGACACGTCAACGCCGCTCCCTGCTCCTACATCGTCGCCGCCGTCGGACGCTGCTGCTACTACTACTGCGGCGGCGCGCGTCTTCGTGCGATGCGCGACGTAGAGCGCGTTCAAGTTCGCCATTGAGCCGCCGCTCGTCAACAAACCGCTCGCGCCGGGGGCGTAACCCGCGAGCGCGGCGAGCCAGGTGATGACCGTGTGTTCGACGCGGGTCGCCGCCGGTGACGAACGCCACGCGGGAACGTTCTGGTTGAGCGCGGAGGCGATGAGGTCTGCGAACGCCCCGGCGGGCGTGGAGGGCGAAGCGACGTAGCCGAAGAAGCGCGGGTGCCCGCTGTGGCGGCTGCCCGCGAAGATGCGCCGGCAATCGGCGAACACTTCATCGAGCGCGTCGGGCGCGGAGGGCAGCGGCGCGTCGAACTGCGCGGCGAGTTCGACGGCCGCCGTCTGCGTCAAGACCGGCGACGCGGAAACATTCCGAAAGTAGTCCGAGACCAACTCGACGGCGCGCGCGGCGAGTTCGCCGAACGCCTCCTCCGAGATGTCGAGCGACGAGGCGCGTGCGCCGTCAATCTCCTCAAGCCTCTCTCGCGGGTTGAGATTGCTTTTTTCTCGTTCGTCACTCATGCGGCTCTCGACGCTCGGCACAAAGCCACGGAAGGACGCGGGCGGGCACGTAGGAAAGCATCGGATGATCTCAAATTCGAAATCTCAAATAGTTTCTCTCCGGCCATCCTTCCCTGCCTCCGCGGCGAAGGCTTTCCTCATCCGCTTATGATTCATAAAAATTGTCCAAACCCTATCACACCGCCCGCGCTTCCCTGAAATATTCTTGCCGCGCCGCGCCCGCAACGCTTATAGTTCGTCCATCCGAACGACTCTATACCGGATTTCTAACGAGAGATTATTGCCATGAAAAATGACTCCACGCGCCGCGCGCCGTCGGCGGATGAACAATTCACGCCGAAAGTTTCGCGCCGCAAATTCTTAGCCGCGAGCGGCGCGGGGCTGGCGACGGCCGCCGCCGTCGCCTCCGACGCTTCCGCGCGGAGCGAGAAAAAGACGGCCCCGCCCGCCGCTTTGAAAGGCCGGATGACCGAGTATAAAAGCGGCGACCTGATGATCCCCGCCTACGTCACGCGACCGGCCGACATCAAGCGGAAGAAAGCCCCGGCCGTGCTCGTCATCCACGAGGTCTTCGGCTTAAACGATCACATCAAATCAATCGCCGACCGCATCGCCGGGGCGGGCTACGTGGCGATTGCGCCAAACTTCTTCGCGCGCGCCGCCGACCCGCCCAAAGACTTGACGAACGTTGACGCCATTCGCAAGGCCGCATCGAGCATCCCGCCCGAAGCCGCCAACCGCGACATGCAGGCCGCGCTCGACTTTATCAAGCAGGACAAGCGCGTGATTCCGCGTCTGGCCTCCATCGGTTTCTGCATGGGCGGCGGGTTCTCCTACCGGCTCGCGGCCTACACCGAAGACCTCGCGGGCGCGGTTATCTTCTACGGGCGCACGCCGCTCGACCTCGCGCCTCAAGTCAAATGCCCGCTCCTCGCCAACTTCGGCGAAACCGACAACGGCATCCCGCCCGCACGCGTGCAAGAGTGGGTTGACGCGCTCAAAAAAGCCGGCAAGAGCGTGGACGCCAAAATTTACCCCGGCGCGGGTCACGGCTTTTTCAACGACACCCGCGCCCAGGCCTACAACGCCGTTGCCGCCGCCGACGCGTGGCAGCGCACGCTCAAATTCTTCCGCGACCGGCTCGACAAAGGCAAGGGATGAGGGATGAGGGATGAAAGATGAAGGATGAGGGATGAGGGATGAATGAAGAAGGCACTCGCTTAAGTTGAGTGGTTTCCTGATTCATCCCTCATCCCTCATCCTTCATCCCTCCGCTCTCATCCCTTTCAAATCGGAGGTTTAATTCATGTCCATCACAGGCCACGCCACGACAGAGGGGACGACGCGCTACCGCGAGCGTTTGCAGGGCGAGACGGTTGCCGCGAACCATTTCCGGCTCGAACAGAACCTCTGGCTCTCTTCGGTCGGCATCGGCACCTATCTCGGCAAGCCCGACGCGGAGACCGATGCGCGCTACGCCGAGACGGTCGCGCGCGCCGTCGAACTCGGCGCGAACGTCATAGACACGGCGGCCAACTATCGTTTCCAGCGCAGCGAGCGGTCTATCGGCGCGGCCTTCGAGGCGTTGGTCGAAAGCAACCCGTCGGCGCGCGCCGAGGTGGTCGTTTGCACGAAGGGCGGCTACATTCCCTTCGATACAGACCCGCCCGCCGGGCAAGAGGGCGTGCGCCGCTACATCGAGGAGACTTTCATCGAGACGGGAGTGGCCGAACCTTCCGACATCGTGGCGGGCAGCCATTGCATGACGCCGAAATATCTCGCGCACCAGATCGAACAGTCGCTTCGCAACCTGCGCCTCACGGCCGTTGACGTGTACTACATTCACAACCCGGAGACGCAACTCGGCGTCGTCTCGCCCGTCGAATTCGAAACGCGCCTGCGGGCGGCCTTCGCGCAGTTGGAGCACAGCGTGGCGGAAGGCAAGATCAAAAGCTACGGCGTGGCGACGTGGAACGGCTTCCGCGTCGCGCCCGACGCGCGCGGCTATCACTCGCTCGAACGCATGCTCGAACTCGCGCGCGAGGCCGCCGGCGGCGACGGCCATCACTTCCGCTTCATCCAACTCCCTTTCAACCTCGCCATGCCCGAAGCCCTCATCCAATCGAACCAAACTTTTCAGGGCGCGCAGGTGTCGCTGCTCGAAGCGGCGCGCGCGCTCGGCGTCACGGTCGTGGCGAGCGCGTCGATCTTGCAGGGCAAAGTGGCGCGCGGACTCTCCGACGACATACGCGAACCGCTCGGCTCGCTCGCCTCCGACGCGCTCACCGCGATTCAGTTCACGCGCTCGACGCCCGGCATCACCACCGCTCTCGTCGGCATGAGCCGCCGCGCCCACGTCGAAGAGAATCTCCAACTCGCGCGCCTCGACCCCGCGCGTCCCGATCAATATCAACGCCTGTTCTCGGCGGGAGCGGCGGAGTAGCGGCGGCGGTGCCGGCGCGTTCGGCGCGCGCCGTTATGTGCTTACGGAGAAGCACGGATGAGACCGGCGGAGATGAAAACTTTCGCGGACTTCTGGCCGCATTATCTGGCCGAGCATAGCCGCGCGGGCACGCGCCTCCTGCACGCGGCGGGCACGCTCACGAGCACCGCTCTGGCCGTCGCGCTCGTCGTCGTCGGTCGTTGGCGTTGGCTGCCCCTCGCGCTCGCCACCGGCTACGCGGCGGCGTGGTTCAGCCACTTCTTTATCGAGCACAACCGCCCCGCCACCTTCAAACACCCGCTCTGGTCTTTCGCCGCCGATTACAAAATGGTCGCCTTGCTGCTCACCGGAAAGCTGAAGAATTGATTCATTGATCCATTTCTTCATTGAATCAATGAACCGATGAATCAATGAATCAATTCTTTTCTATTTCGGCGGCGGGGGCGGGATGCGCGCGGCTTCTTCGGGGGTGCGGGCGCGGCGGCGCGCGAGTTCGAGTTTGAGGCTCTCTTCGCCGCGGCGCATGGCGTATTGATGATTGGAGGCGAGGAGCGGGCGGAGCAGGAGCGAGAGGACGCGGACGAGGGGTTTGCGGGCGCGCACTTTCCAGTCGAAGGTGATGTCGACGAGCAGGCCGTCCTGTTTGAACGTCCAGATGCCGCGCCCGTGCAAGTCGCCGACGGCGGCGAGCGTCGAGCCGTAAGGGTGGCGCGATTCGGTCACGCGAAACTGCCAGCGCAAACTGTAGGGCAAATAACCGCGCGTGTGGAGGCTGACGAGTTTCCCGACGCCGCGCTCATCGCCTTCTTCCAGCACCCGCACGTCGAGATACGTCGCCGGCCACCAACGCCGCAAGTCCGCCACATCCTTGAACACGTCCGAAACTTCCTCGCACGTCCCTTCGACGCGCCAACGCGAAATAAAATGATAATCGACAATCGACATGGATCGCTCTCCTCACCTACCCGGCGCGCGTGCGCCGCTCGACCATTCCAACCCGGCGGGCAATTCCCCGCCGGCGAATTCCGGATGCACGACGCGGCGGCGACGCTCCGGCGCGCGCGTCGCGTCTATCAACTCGCGTAGTTCCGGCACGGCGTCGAGCAGGTTGCGGACGGCGTACACGACGACGACGACGCCGTCGTTACCGCCGCGACGGAGATGCCGCGCGGGCGCGGAAGAATGTTCCGCCCGCTCCGGCGCGGAGAGGGCGCGTGCAATCCCCCGCTCGTCGATCACGCCGGGCACGACGGCGAATCCCGCGCGTTCAAGCGTCGCGGCCACTTCCTTCGACTCGCTCATAACCATCCCCGCCGCTATCCCCCCTCGGCCTTCGACGCGCGTTGCTTCTGTTGATAGAGGAACGAGACGGCGAGCAGGATCGCGCCGAGCACGAGGAATGAAACGATGCGATAAAACTTTTCGAGCGCGGCCAGATCGAGGAAGAAAACTTTGAAGGCCGTGGCCGTCAACAGCAGCAAGGCCATGATGCGCAGCAGCCGGTTTCCGCGGCGATGGCCGTAGAGCAGCATTGCGCCGCCGTAGAGCGTCCAGAC
>DASQNL010000674.1:0-3687 GCA_035644995.1 Pyrinomonadaceae bacterium
GAGAGCGCGCACCTCATCCGAGTCTCGCGCAGAAGCGGCGAGCGCGGCATACGCTCCGAGTTCGACGCCGTAGAAGCCGAAGTGTTCACCGACGAGCGGGCGCTGCCCCTGCGTCGTCTTGAGGCCGCGCAGGAAAGAGACGGCGGCCATTACGTCTGCCGTCTCGCGCGTGCCGAAAGAGGTGTGGGAGACTGGTGGGTTTTCGCCGTGGCCGCGCAGGTCAGGCCAGAGAATCGTGTAGTTGGTGGCTTCGTTGATCTTGACGCCGAGGTTCAAGAGCCACGAGCGATCCGCGCCGTAGCGATGCAGGAGCACGACGGCGGGCGCGCCCTGCGCGCCGCGCAGCAGCCAGCCGCGCGCGCCCGTCCCGTCCGAGTTGTTCCAACGCTCCTCGCTCACGCGCAAGCCCCGCGCGCTGTAGGCGGGAAAGGTTTCCGGCGTGACGAGATACGGGTGCGTCACGGGGCGCGCAATCGTGTGGACGATAAACAAGAGACCCGCGCCGACGCCCAACACCAAGAGCAACGCCACCGGCAGCAGCGCTTTGAATAATCTTCGTCCCGGTCGTGTGCGTTGAGACATATAAGCAAAGGCTGTCAGTTGTCCGTTGTCAGTTGTCAGTTGTCCGTCGTCAGTTGCTAGTTGTTCTATGCCCGCCGTCAATCATTCAAGTCTATCTGTTAGCCACTCGCGCTACCGCCACATGCAACTGACAACTGACAACTGACGACTGACAACTGACTACTGACTACTGACTACTGACCGCCGATTTCGCTCATCCTCTCCCGCGCCTGCTCGTAATCCGTCGGCGTGTTGACGTTCAGGAAGAATAGTTCGGCGTGGCGGAGGTCGGCCAATTCCGCGGGGGCGACCCATCGCGTCTGCGCTTGCTGCAACAGAACGCGCGGGCGTCGCTCGCCTGCGCCGAGGAGCCGTGCGGCGAGTTCGAGACAACGCGCGGGCGCATAGAGCGCGCACAGCGGTTGCGGGCGGCCGTCCGGTTGTCGCGGGACGACGGCGTCAACGTCCTCCGTTCGCAATGCGCCGAGGCGGGTGAAAAGCTCGCCCGTGACGAATGGCAGGTCGCAGGAGACGACGGCCGCCCACGGCGCGCGGCAGGCGGCGAGCGCGGCGTGCAAACCGCCGAGCGCGCCGCAGCTGCGGTAGATGTCTTCGACCAACGGGAAACTCAATCCGGCCGACTCCGGCCTCGCGCTGACGATGCTGATCTCCGGCGCGAGCGCGCCGAGCGCGGCGGCGACGCGTTCCGTAAAGGTGCGCCCGCCGAGCCTGAGACGCGCCTTGTCCGTGCCCATGCGGCTCGATGCGCCGCCGGCGAGGATGAAGCCCTCCGTGTCAGACATGAATGATCCGCTGCGCCACCGCTGGTCGGGATGGAAGGGACGCCAAGTCTCGTGAGTGTCTAACAGACCGCTTGTTTGGAGATGCTGACGAAGGCATTGCCCGCGAAAATTAACACGCCGCGCGAAGCGTCGGCAAGGCACTGGAGGGCGCGCGGGCGCGGGGAAAGTTATCAAGTCGAGATCGGGCGCGGCCTGCTCTTGATGACAACCTTTCCATAGCCTTGACCATCTGAGAAACCGGACGCTATAGTCGCTGTGGTTGTTTCAAGGGTGCGCCGGTCGTGGCGAAAGCCGCCTGCGGCGCGACTCCGGCCTGAGTTGCTCGACATGCTGCCCCCCTTTCCAAAAGGTATTCACATGAAAAAATTGTTTCGCTCCGCGCTGGCTTTAGCCTTTGCGCTCACCTTGTCGGCCGCTTCAACGGCGGCGCAGACCACGGTCTCCACGGCGGCGAAAGCGACGGCCGGACAGCCTGCCGTCGCGGATGCGCGCCTGTTTCCTCTGGAGGACGTGCGGGCGGGCATGAAGGCGCGCGCGTGGACGGTGTTCGCGGGCACGGAAGCGCAGGAGTTCGGCGTGGACATCATCGGCGTCTTGCCGGGTTTTCCCGCGCCGCGCCAGTCGGCGATCATCGGTCGCCTGACGGGCGCGAACGCCGAGAAGACGGGAGTGTTCGCCGGGATGTCCGGCTCGCCCGTCTACATTGACGGCAAACTCGTCGGCGCGATTGCGTTCAGTTTTCCCTTCTCGAAAGAACCGATCTGCGGCATCACGCCGATCAAGCAGATGATCGACATCTTCGAGCGGCAGCAGGGAACTACAGCCCGCACCGCGGGCGCGCCGCGCACGATGTCTTTCGCCAAACTCGCCTCCACCGATTGGCAGACCGATTGGCCGAAGCCAGCCGTCACGGGCGGCACGTTCGCCGCGCCCGTCGCGGCCGGCTCGCCCCTGAACGCTCTGCTCGGCCAAACCATCGCGCCGATTGCCACGCCGCTCGTCTTCAGCGGCATCAGCTCGGAAGCCCTCTCGCTTTACGCGCCGCAACTTCAGGCGAACGGCCTGCTGCCGGTGGCGAGCGTCGGCGGCGCGGCCTCGATCACGCCGATGGGGAAAGTGACCGACAAGACGCTGCCGCCCGGATCGTCCGTCAGCGTCCAACTCGTGCGCGGCGACTATTCGCTCGCCGCCTTCGGCACGGTCACGTGGCGCGACGGCGAGCGCATCTACGCCTTCGGCCACCCCTTCCTCGGCCTCGGCATCGCCGACATGCCGATGTCCGAGTCGAACGTCGTGACGGTGATTTCGAGCGTCAACAATTCCTTCAAACTCTCTTCGGCGGGTCAGATGGTCGGCGCGATCTCGCAGGATCGCGCGACCGGCATCTACGGCGTGCTCGGCCGCGCGCCCAAGATGATCCCCGTGCGCGTCAACTTGCAGACCAGCCGCGACCGCACCGAAACCTACACCTACGAGGTGGCGAACGATAAGTTCCTGACCCCGATCCTCTTGAACATCACCATCTTCAGCACCATCGGTTCGACCGAACGCGCCATGGGCGATTCAACCATCGCTCTGCGCGGCCAGATCAACGTCGCCGGGCAGCAGCCGATCCGCATCGAGCGTCGCTTCTCTTCCACGAACGCGGGCGCACAGGCCGCCGCCTCCGT
The DNA here is from genome assembly GCA_035644995.1 of Pyrinomonadaceae bacterium. GTDB lineage: Bacteria > Acidobacteriota > Blastocatellia > Pyrinomonadales > Pyrinomonadaceae > JAIVJZ01. The sequence goes on from DASQNL010000674.1 coordinate 3,035, forward strand.
CGCCGTGCCGATGGCCGCCCTGCTCTCAAGCGGATTCGACAACGTAGACATCGGCCAGATCACGCTCGACATCACCTCGACCGACGAACGCATGTCGGCCACGCTCGACCGCATCACGCTCGACCGCACCGAGGTGGGCAGGGGCGAGACGGTGGAAGTGCAGGCTTACGTGCGCACCGATTCCGGCAAGCAGTTCGTGCAGCGCATCCCCGTGAAGATTCCGGCGGACGTGCCGCGCGGCCAACTCGTCCTCTTCGTCGGCGACGGCGGCGCGCTGCAACAAGCGTCGGCCGCGCAGAGCTTCGTGCCGAAAGATTTGACGCAACTCGTCGGCGCGATCAACAAGATCAAGAAGAACGACCGGCTCTACGTCAAACTCTTCCGCGTCACCTCCGGCGCGGTCATCGGCACTGACGAGATGCCGAATTTGCCGCCCTCCGTCGTCGCCACGCTCAACAGCGACCGCACCTCCGGCGGCTTCACGCCCACCATGCTCTCGCCCGTCTCGGAGCAGGAACTACCGCCCGCCGCCTTCGTCATCCAAGGCCAACAACTCATCAGCATCAACGTCCTCCGCTGACAGCGACGCTTAATGTAAATTGAAAGAGGCGAGGGCAAAACGCTCCCGCCTCTTTTCTTATTTTGCTCCCGCC
>DASQNL010000675.1:0-8458 GCA_035644995.1 Pyrinomonadaceae bacterium
AACGTGCCGTCGCCGGCGCGCCGCGCGGCGTATTCAAAGGTGGCGGAACTGTTGCCCGTGCGCGAGACATAAATTTCTGCGTCCACTTCGTCGCCATAGACGAGCGGCGCGAAAAATTCCGTCTCGGTCTTAACGGTGGGAAAGCCGATGCGCTCGTCGGCCAAGAGACGCCCGTAGCCGATGCCGCAGCGCGCCCCGAAAAACTCTTCGAGGGCGATGTGAAAATAGTGAAAGATGTTCGGGTAATAGACCAGCCCCGCCGGGTCTGTGTCGCCGAAGCGCACCGTGATGCGTGTGGAGAAGGGCATGAGAAGAAAGTGAATCGTGAATGGTCAAAGCGTGCATAGATGAAGACGGTTTTGTTCTATGCACGCTTTGACCATTCACGATTCACGCATTCTTGAGTTGCTTGCGATCAATCTTGCCGCGGTCGTTTTTCGGAAGCGACGTGACGAACTCGATCCAGCGCGGGTACTTGTAGCGCGCCAGGTGCGACTTGACGAATTCTTTGAGCGCGGCGGCCAATTCCTCCGTCGGCGCGAAACCCTCGCGCGGCACGATGAAGGCTTTCGGTTTGACGAGACGGTCGCCCGCGTCGTGGCCGACGACGGCGCATTCGAGCACCGCTTCATGCTGCAACAGGCAACCCTCGATCTCGACGGGCGCAACGTAGACGCCGGACACTTTCAACATGTCGTCCGTGCGGCCGTGATACCAATAGTAGCCTTCGGCGTCAACGTGGAACTGGTCGCCGGTCGTGCAGTAGTCGCCCGCGAAAGTCTCCTTCGATTTCTCGTGCGCCTGCCAATAGCACAAGGCCGCCGAGTCGCCGCGGATGCGCAGCGTCCCCATCTCGCCCGTCGCCACTTCGCGCCCCTCCGCATCAACCACCTGCGCCTCGTAGCCCTCGACGATGCGCCCCAGGCTGCCGGGGCGCACGTCGCCCAAACGGTTCGTGATGTAGATGTGGAACATCTCGGCCGAGCCGATGCCGTCGAGAATCTCCACGCCGAAAGTTTTCATCCAACGCTCGTATAATTCGATGGGCAGAGCCTCGCCCGCCGAGAGGCAGAAGCGCAAGCTCGACAGGTCGCGCTCGCGCCCCGCGCCTTCGACATTGAGCATGCCGTTGATCATCGTGGGGACGCTCGTCAAGACCGTCGGGCGGAAGCGTTCGATCACCTCGAACAACTTCTCCGGGGTCGAACGCTCAGCAAAGAGCGCGGTCGCGCCGCCGACGGCGAACGGGAACAACAGGTTCGTCCCCGTCGCGTAGCCGAAGAACAATTTCGGCACGGACACCGTCAGATCATCTTCGTTGATGCCGAGCACGCGCTTCGCGTAACACTCCGTGTTGAAGGGCAAATCGTGGTGCAGATGCACCGCGCCTTTCGGGTGGCCGGTCGAGCCGGAGGTGAACAGCCAGATGGCGATGTCGTCGCGGTGGGTGTCGGCGGGCGTGAGTTCGTCGGGCATCACCGCCGTCACATCGGCGAACGACACGAACTCTCCGCGCTCGCGGCCGACGACGAGCACCCGGCGCAAATGTTTCGCCCCGCGCGCGGCCTCGGCGAAAGTTTCCAACAGCGACTCGTGGATGACGGCCACGCGCGCCCGCGTGTATTCGAGGTAATAGACGTAATCGGCGGCGGGCAGGAGCGGATTGACCATCGTGATGACCGCGCCCGCGCGGCTCGCCCCGAACCACGTCCACGCAAACTCAGGGCAATCGGGCAGCACGATCAGCACGCGGTCTTCCACCCGCACGCCGCACTCCCTGACAAGCGCGTTGCCCGCGCGATTCGACAGCCGCACGGCGTCGCCGTAGGTGTATCGCTCGTCCTCGAAGTAGAGACACACCTTGCCGTCGCGTCCCGCCTCCACGTTGTGATAGAGGAAGTAGTCGGCCATGTTGAAGCGTTCGGGAAATTCGATGTTCATAAGCGGCGCAACCAAATCTTCAAGGTGAGACGGCGTATTATCGAGTCAAAAATATAACGGGCGCGACCGTCCGCGCAAAACTTTCAACTATTCACGCTCGCGCCGCGCGCGAAGCGAGAACATGTGCGGGATTTCGACCGGCCAGCCGTCGAGGCGCGTCCGGCCTTCGTCCAACTGTTCCGCAGCGTAAGGGTTATTGTGCCAGTAGGGGAATTCGTGCAGGAACTCTAGGCGCAGGCCGGCGCGCAGGAGGGCGTTGACCACGTCGGCCAGACTGTGCGACCAGTTGTACTCGGTGTGCGAGAAGTCCGTCGCATCGGGCACGGCATAAGAGCCGGTCGAGTGGAGTTTGATGGGTTCGGGCGTGTGGAAGTAGGGATACTCGAAGGTGCGATTGTCTTTGCCGAGCATGAAGACGAAAGGATGATACTCGGCGATGTAGAAGAAACCGCCGGGCTTGAGGAAGCGTGCGACGACCACAGCCCACGGGTCGAGTTCGGGCAGCCACGAGAGCACGCCGTAGGAGGTGTAGACGATGTCGAATCGGCCTTCGAGCGCGGCGGGCAGATCGTAGACGTTCGCGCGGACGAATTCGGCCGGGATGTCCAACTCCGACGCGAGCGAGCGGGCGAAGGTGATCGCTTCCTCGGAGAAGTCCGCGCCCGCCACACGCGCGCCGCGCCGCGCCCAAGAGAGCGTGTCCATGCCGAAGTGGCATTGCAGGTGGAGCAGCGACTTGCCCGCCACGTCGCCGACCTCCGCGAGTTCCAGCGGCTTCAAAGAAGACTTGCCGGCCTTGAACGAGTCCACGTCGTAGAAGCGCGAGCGTTTGTGCAGGCGTGTCCAGCCGTTCCAGAGCGAGCGGTTGTTTTCCAAGTACTCGTTCATGTCTAGTGATGACCGGCGAAGGGGCAGCCCGAATTCGTGTGGCTCGTGTCGAGATAGGTGCGCGCCTCCCAGAGTTCGGGGAAGAAGCGTTGGTTGAGCGTGGTGCGCAGGTAGCCGACGCCCTCCGAGCCGCCCGTGCCGCGCTTCGTGCCCACCATGCGCTCGACCATCTTGACATGGTGCGCACGCCACAAGGAGAAATACTCGTCGTGCGCGATGAGCATCTCGGCCAGCCCGAACTCCTCGGAACGCTGCTCGAAATGCGTGAGCACTTCGAGGACGGCGCGCGTGCGCGCGTGATAACGGCGCGTGCGTTCTTCTTCGGCGAGCGCGGGGTCGTGGGTGGGAGCGTCGAGGCCGCGGCGTCGCATGAGCGCATAGAAGGCGTCGGCGAGCGTCGGCGCCTGAAAGCGCGTGAGCAGGCGCGCGTGCGCAAATTCGTCTTCGCGGAAATTGTCGAGCGTGCTCTGCTCTTTGAGGCCGGAGGCGATTTCGATCTCGCGAAACTGCATGGACTGAAAACCGCTCGCCGGGTTGAGTCCATCGCGGAAGCCGAGAAAGTTGATCGGCGTCATCGTCTCGATGATGTGAATCTGGTTGACGAGCACCTTCTCGATTTCGACCACCCGCGCCAGCGCGCGCGCCGCGACGAAGGGGCGATCCTCGTCCATCAAAGCGATGCTCGCGTCGATCTCGTGCAGCACCTGTTTGAACCAGAGTTCGTAAGTCTGATGGATGGTGATGAACAGGAGTTCGTCGTGATGCGCGGGTTCGGAGAGACAATCCTGCAAGGCGATCAAATCCGCCACGCGTAAGTACTTGTTGTATGAGAGCGGCGCATTCTCGCCGTAGTTCTTAGACATAATTTTTAATGGACGAAGGGCGGAATAAAAGGATGAGGGATGAGGGATGAGGGATGAAAGAAAGCATTCAAGAGATTGAGCAGTTTTCCCAGTTCATCCCTCATCCCTCATCCCTCATCCCTTTCTAGTAGGCCGCGCCCGTCGACTCGTGCGCTTCGTAAGCGCGCGTGTCGATGATGCGGCGCATCTCGCGGACGACGATGTCGAGTTCTTCGTCCTTCGTATAGAAGTGGGGGGAGATGCGAATGCCCGCGCCGGGGCGAAAGTCCACGATGATCTCGCGGCGGATGAGTTCGCGCGTGACGGCGGCGGCGTGCTCGACGTTGACCGCGACCGTGCCGCCGCGCTGCGAAGCGTCGCGCGGGCTGGTGATCTGGAAGCCCGCCGCTTCCGCGACCTCGATCAGCTTCGTGGTCTGCCGCACGCTCTTGGCGCGAATCTGCTCGACGCCGATTTGGTTGATGATTTCATAACCGCCGCGCGCCGCATAGAGCGCGGGCACGGAGGGCGAACCGTGCAGGAAGCGCGCGATGCCCGGCGCGTAACTCATGCCGCCCTCGAAGGCGAACGGATGTTCGTGCGCCATCCAGCCGGTAACTTTGGGCTGGAGTTCGGCGTGCAGGCGCGGGTGGACGTAGAGATAGCCCGCGCCGGGGCCGCCGCAGAGCCACTTGACGGAGCCGCCCGTGCAGAAATCAACATCGAGGTCGGTGACGGAGAAGGGAACCGTGCCCGCCGATTGGTAGGTGTCCAAGACGACGAGCGCGCCGACCTCGTGCGCGCGCTCGGTGATGGCGCGCGCGTCTTGCAGGAACGCGCTCTTGAACAGGACGTGCGAGATGGGCACGATGAGCGTCTCTTCGTCGATGGCGGCGAGCATGCGTTCGAGCGAGACGGTCATCCCGTCGTCCGAGGCGACGCGTTCGACGCGGAAAGCCCCGCGGCGCGCGTGCGCCTCGTAGACGTACATGACCGAGGGGAATTCGAGATCGGAATAGACGATCTTGTTGCGCCGCGCGTCAGGCTCGAAGCAGGAGAGGATGAGCGACTGGCAGACGGAGACGTTCTGGTGCATGACGACCGACGCGGGCGGCGCGCCGATGATCCGCGCCACCTCGTCGCCGATTGTGAGCGGCATCTCCCACCAGCCTTCGCCCCACGCGCGCACGCCGCGCGTCGCCCATGCCTCGGCGTAAGCCTGTAGGTTGTTGAAAGTCGCGCGCGGCATCGCGCCGAGGCTGTGCGAGATCAGGTAAGTCGTCTCGTCGAGAATCGGAAATTCGGCGCGCCATTTGAGTAGCTCGTCAGTCAAACGTGTGGTTCCTCCCGTATGCGGACAATGATATGCGCCGGACGTTCTCACGTCTAGCGCGTCGGCGTGTTTCCGCGCGCTCCGTAGGAACTGCTACACTGCTCGCCTGAGACGCGCATGACCTGGCATCCCGCAAACCCGATCCGTCATTCCATCCCGGAGACGCGCTGGCCGACCCGCGCGGAGGCCGCCGGGGCGCGCCTGTTCGAACCCGTGCAAATCAACTCGCTCACGCTCGAACAACGCACGTGGGTTCCGGCGATGGTGCCGTGGCGCGCCACCGCCGACGGTTTCGTGACGCGCGAGAACCTCGAATGGTACGGGCGTTTCGCCAAAGGGCGACCGGGCGCCATCGTCGTCGAGGCGACGGGCGTGCGCGACATCCCTTCGGGGCCGCTCCTGCGCATCGGCCACGAACGCTTTCTGCCCGGCCTCAGCGAACTCGTCGAAACCGTCCGCCGCGCGAGCGACGGCCACACGCGCCTCTTCATCCAGATCATAGATTTCCTCTCCGTCAAACGCCGCCCCGAACCCGCGAAATACTTCGCGCGCTTTTTGCGTCTCGACGAACGCCACCGCCGCGCGCTCTCGGCCGCGACCGGCGACAACGGCTGGCTCGCCGCCCCGGAGCCGGCCGTGCGCGCGTTTCTCGCGGACGCGCCCGGCGCGCTGGTCGAACAGGTTTTGGACGAGCGCGAACTGGAATCCTTACGGCAGGGCTACCGCGAGCGCGTCACGGACACGCACCTCGCGCACGTCGAAGAGTTGCCGCGCGTGCTTCCCGGCATCTTCGCCGACGCGGCCGGGCGCGCCCGCGAGGCCGGCTTCGACGGCGTCGAACTCCACTACGCGCACGCCTACACGATGGCCTCTTTCCTCTCCGCGCTCAACACGCGCGCCGACGGCTACGGCGGCTCGCGCGAGGCGCGCGTGCGTTTGCCTCTGGAAGTTTACCGGGCGGTGCGCGAGCGCGTCGGAGACGCTTACGCGGTCGGCGCGCGTTTCCTCGGCGACGAAGTGATCGCGGGCGGCAGCCGTCTGAAAGACGCGATCTATTTCGCCGGGGAATTTGCGCGGGCGGGGTTCGACTTTCTCTCGCTCTCGAAGGGCGGGAAGTTTGAGGATGCGGCGCAGCCGAAGGTCGGTCAGGCCGTCTACCCGTACACGGGCGAGAGCGGCTACGAATGCATGCCGACGGTGCGTTCGGACGAGCGCGGCCCGTTCGGCCGCAACGTGCCGCTCGCCTCGGCCGTCAAGCGCGCACTGGGCGAGCAAGGCTTTTGCACGCCCGTCGTCGCCGCCGGCGGCATCTGTACCTTCGAGCAGGCCGAGGAGATTCTCAGGCGCAATGAGGCCGACATCGTCGGCGCGGCGCGACAGACGCTCGCCGACCCCGACTGGTTTTTGAAAGTTAAACTCGGACGCGGAGACGAAGTGCGCCGCTGCACCTACACGAACTACTGCGAGGGCTTAGACCAGACCCACAAACAAGTGACCTGCAAACTCTGGGATCGCCTGCAACTCGACGAGCCGCACGTCTCGCTCAGCCACGACGGTCGCCGCAGATTGTTGCCGCCCGATTGGAATGCGGAAGAGGGGGAAGGGGTAAAGGGTAAAGGGTAAAATCGCCGGTTGCGCTTCGCGTTTTACCCTTCCCCTTTAACCCTTCCCCTTTACCCTCATGTAGTCATCGTAAGCCGCGATGAAGGCCGGGTCGCGTCGCCGCAGATTCTCGTAGTCGATCTTCTTGCTGCGCGTCATCAAGCTGTAGGCGAAGGGCAGGGGCGCGAGGTGCATCAGGTCGCGCGCGCGCTCGAACCAGACGAGACTTTCGTAGGCGGCCTGTTGATACTCTTCAATGACGGGCTTGCGCACGCGCTCGAATTCCGCGAGCGCATCCGCCACGCTCCCGCCCGCGGCGAAACAACGATAAAGCGCGATGGCGTCTTCGAGGGCGAGCTTCGTCCCCGACCCGATGGAGAAATGAGCCGTGTGCAGCGCGTCGCCGAGCAACACGACGTTTTCGTGATGCCAATGCTCGTTCTTCACCAGCAGGAAATTGATCCACTTCGAGTTGTTCGACAAGAGCGCGTGACCGCCCAAATCTCGCCCGAACACGTCGCCGAGATAGCTCCGGGTCGCCTCGTCGGACATCCCTGCGAAATTCGCCCCCGCCCACGTCTCCGCGTCGCACTCGACGATGAAGGTGCTCGTCTCCGCATCGAACTTGTAAGAGTGGGCGGCGAAGACACCGGCCTCGGACTCGCGGAAGGTGAGCGTCAGGCCGTGAAAGAGTTGACGCGTGCCGTACCAGATATACTTGTTGCTCCGCACGCCGAGCGACGGCGCGAACGCCTCGCGGTATCGCTCGCGCACGGTGCTGTTCACGCCGTCCGCGCCGACGATCAGATCGTATGCGGCAAACTCGTCGAGGTTCGACACCTCCGCCCCGAAGCGCAAATCAACGCCGAGCGCGCGGCAACGCTCCTGCAAGATGTCGAGCAACTTGAGACGCGCGATGCCGGAGAACTTGTTGCCGCGAATGGTCACGCGCTCGCCGCGATGCACCACGTCAACGTTGTCCCACGTGGCGAAACTCCGCGTGATCTCCGTGTAAGTCTCCTCGTCCGTGTCGCGCAAGTAAGAGAGCGTCTTGTCCGAGAAGACCACGCCCCACCCGAACGTGTCGCCGGGCGCGTTGCGCTCCCAGACCGTGACCTCGTGCGCAGGCCACTGCTTCTTCATCAGGAGCGCGAAGTACAACCCGGCGGGGCCGCCGCCGATGCAAACGATTCTCATAGATTGTCCGTGGTCAGTTGTCCGTGGTCAGTTGTTTTTCGTTCCTTGAAGGCGAGTGACAAGGTTGCTATTCAACCATAGCACTCACATGCAACGGACAACGGACAACTGACTACTGACAGTTATTCCTTCAACAACTCGCGCGCGATCACTAACTTCTGAATCTCCGAAGTGCCTTCGTAGATGCGTAGGGCGCGGATGTCGCGGTAGAGGCGTTCGACGAGATGGCCGTGAACCAGTCCCGCGCCGCCGTGAATCTGGAGGGCTTGATCGATGATGCGCTGCGCGGCTTCGGTGGCGTAGAGCTTGGCGGTGCTCGCGGCGCGCGTGAGCGTGGGGGCGTATGAATCGTCCGCGCCGTAGGTGTCGCGCAGGTAAGCGGCGCGATAGACGAGCAGGCGCGCGGCGTCGAGTTCCGTGGACATGTCCGCGAGTTTCTCTTGGATCAACTGGTGCGCGGCGAGCGCGCGTCCGAATTGGCGGCGTCGTTTGGCGTAAGCCACGGCCTCATCGAGCGCGCGCCGCGCCATGCCGCAGGCGGCCGCGCCGACCGAGGCGCGGAACGTGCCGAGCGTCTGCATCGCCAGTCCGAAACCCTCGCCCTCCGCCCCGACGCGATCCTCGGCGGGCACGCGCAATCCCTCAAACTCGATCT
>DASQNL010000676.1:0-3042 GCA_035644995.1 Pyrinomonadaceae bacterium
GGCGACATCTCTTCCGCTGCGAAGGCGTCGTCGCCGCCGCGCTCGATCACGTCGTCGAGCGTAGGGGCTTCCATCATAATGGGCGGCGCAGCCTCGGAGGGCGCGGGCGTCTGTTCCTCGACGGGCGGCTCATACCATGTCGCGCCAGCTTCGTCGTCCTCGCCTTCGGGCGCGTCGCCCAGTTCGCTCAGGCGTTCGTGATAACTCTGATCGAAGGGCACGAGGCGGACGAGGTGTTCGAGCGCGCGTCGTTCCTCGGCGATGAGATTGTGCGTCTGCGCGGCCTCGGAAAGCCGTTCGAGCGTGACGCGCATGTGGTCGTCGTCGCGCTGCCAGGTGTAGATGCGCAGGAGCAGGCGGAGGGCTTCGATCTGTTCGGGGTCGCGCGCGAGCGCCTCGTTCAGGAGTCCGAGGAGCTTCTGTTCCTGTCGTTTGGCGAGAGCGGGTTCGGTGGCGTGCGCCAGCACGTTCACGGCGGCGTTCGTATCGCCGCGCTGCAAATATAGCTGCGCCACTTCAAAAAGCTGCGGGTAGTTCGACGCTTCGAGTTCGATCAGGCTGACGGTGGCGCGTTCGGCGGCGGGCGCGTCTTCGGCGTCGAGGTAGGCGCGCGAAAGCATGGCGCGCAACTCCACGTCTTGCGGCCTGTCGGCCACGGCCTGTTCGAGCACGGCGGCCGCTTCGTCGGGCGCGTTGAGTTTGGCATGCGCGGCCACCAGCCCGTGCAGCACCGCGTGGTCGTGCGGCCGGATGGCGTGCGCCTTCGTATAAGCCTCAAGCGCCCACTGCGCCTTGTCGCGCGCCAGCAGCCGCACGCCCGCTTCGGTGAAGGCGTCGGCCGCCTCTTCATCCAAGCCTTCTTTGAGGTATCCCTCGCCGAGCCGGAGGCGAATCTCGACGTTGTTGGGTTCGAGGTCGGCGCTGCACCGCAGGGCATCGAGCGACTCGCGCATCCGCCCGGCGCGCGCGAACGTGTCGGCGATGGCGAGATACTGCTCGCGCGCTTCGACGAAGTGCCCCTGCTGCTCGTAGAGCACGGCGAGGCGTTGGGCGATGACGGGAAGCGACGGGTCGAGGCGGGAAATCTTCTTGTAGACGGCGATGGCTTTGAGCGTGAAGCCTTGTTCGCGATAATGGTCGGCGACGCGCTGGAAGCACTCGATGGCATCCTGCCGCTTGTTGACGCGCACGTAGAGATCGCCGAGCGTGTTGAGCGCGCTCTGGTCGTTCGGGTCGCGCTCGACGATGCGGCAATACTCCGTGATGGCCGATGGAATCTTGCCTTGCGCAAGATACTTTTCAGCCGCACTGATGACCTTTGCTTTATCGAATCCCATCGGGAAACTGTTCGTGTCCGCGTCGCGCGTCAGGGGTGGGGGGAATGCCCTAAAGTGCCAATATCGCGCTCATACCGTCTCGCACCCGGCTCGCACACTTGCAGTCGGTGGCGGGCAGATTTTACGCTAACATGCGCCGACAACGAGTGTCAACGCTACCTTTCGGGAGCGTCGCCGGACAATCCGACCCCGGTTCAAAGGCGGCTTCCGGCGGCGCACGCGCGGTCGCTTCGGCCATCTTAGAGCGCGCACTTTTGGTCTCGGCTTAAACGCGCGAACGACTTGATTCAATTGCCCCAACACGACCCGGCCACCGGCGCGGACGCCGCGCGCCCTTCAATCGCTCCTTCGGCCGCGCTCCGTCTCGCCGAAGCGACGGCCTGCGGCGGCCTCTTGCTCTACGCCGTCTTCGCCCCCCACTCGATTGCGGGCGCATGGATCGCGCTCTCCATCTCCATCCTCGGCTGGCTCGCGCGCACCCTCATCACACGCCGCGCAAACTTTCCCCGCACGCCGCTCGACCTCCCCCTCTGGCTGTTCTACGCGTGGAGCGTGATCTCCGCCTTCCTCTCCGCCGAACCGCGCATCAGCCTGCTGAAACTCATTTCCGTCAGCGCGTTTCTCATCTTCTATCTCGTCCGCATGCTCGTGCGGACGCGTCGCACGGCCGTCGCCGTCGCCGCTTTGATGATCGCCTCAGGCGCGGCGGGCGCGCTCTGGAGCGCGTTCGAGGTGGCGCGCGGGCGCGGCGTCGTCGTCGAAGAGATGACGCCGGAAAGCCCCTTGCACAGCCCTTCGCTCGGCGTCGCGGCGGGCGATTCCATCTGGCGCATCAACGGGCGGCGCGTCAATTCCGTGGCGGAGATTGACGGGCTGCTCAAGGACGCGCCGCCCGGCGAACCGCTCAAGTTAAGTTTGTTTTCGCGGGGCGAGCAGGTGGAGCGCGTAGGGAGTTGGAGCGCGGCCGACGCGCGGCAGGCGCGCGCGTCCGGCTCCGGCCTGCGGGGCACGCGACGCGCGCACCGCTTCCGCGCCTCCGGCTGGACGCGCCACTACCAAACCTTCGCCGAGACGTTGCAAATCCTCGCTCAACTCTCGCTCGGCTTCGCGCTCGCCCTCTGGCAGAGACGCCGCGCGCGCCCCCTCCCGCGCCTGCGCCTCGCGCTCTGCGCGGCGGCCTTCCTCATCCTCGCCTTGGGGATCGCGCTCACGGCGATGCGCACCGTGCTCGTCGCCTTCGCCATCGGCGCGACGGTGGTGGCGTGGCGCGCATTGCGCGGCCGGGCGCGGCTCGTCGTCTCGGTCGTCGTCGTCTTTGCGCTCGCGCTCGGCGCGTTCGCCGTGTGGCGCACGCGGGCGGAGGGCGCGCTGCGTTTACAGGATGAGAGTTCGCGCCTGCGTCTCGCCGTCGCGCGCGTCGCCGTCGCGCGCATCCCCCTGCACCCGTTCTTCGGACACGGCATGGACGCCGTTAAAGAACACTGGACGGAGTGGGGCTTTCCCGGCCAAATCAAAATCCACACTCACTCCACCTTCATCCAACTCGCCTTCGACCGCGGCCTGCCCGCGCTCCTCTTATGGCTGTGGCTGCTCGCCGTCTTCTGGCTCACGCTCGCGCGCGGCGAACGGCGTCTGCGCGCCGCGCCCGACGAGGCGGGCGCGCACGGCCTCCTGCTCGGAGCAACCGGCGCGCTCGCGGGCTTCT
>DASQNL010000677.1:0-11110 GCA_035644995.1 Pyrinomonadaceae bacterium
CGCCGGAAGAAGGCCAGACGCAAGCGCATGATCAAGCCGCCGCGTCTCAAAATCATCAGTCACGCCCCGGCAGCGGCACTCTTTCTACACAACCTGAAGCGATCAAACTCGGCCGCGCGCTCGGCAAGCGATTGATGGCACGCGGAGAAGTCGAGTCGCACTCGACCGGCACACTTACCGCAGGCGATAACCGGCAACAGGTGCACATCACCCGCCGGAGGATGAACACGGGTGAAGACATCATAGTAGGGCTGACCGGCGGCGGTCGTGGTCGCACGACTTTCACCTGGGATGCCGTTGAAGGCGTGAAAACTTCCGGCGGGCGAGGCATGGAAGAGGACGAACGCTTGCTCATCGAGCGGCTCGTCTATGACCACCCGGACTACTTCGTGCTGGCACAACTCGGCGGGGCGAGTTATTACACCGTCGCGCGCCACGTCAGACCTGCCGACGCCGGGAGCGACGACAATTACGCGGGTTCGCTGTGGGATGTCGTGTGCGTCCGCGAGTCTGTTCAAGGCGGCGATGGTAGTTCCGCAAAGCAACAAATAACACGGCTCTACTACCTGAATATCAAGACCAACCTCATCGATAAGGTCGTCACTCCCCATGCAGATGAAACGCAGACGGTGGTGGCGGAGATCGCCGCGTGGGAGGAACGGGGGGGCGAGCGAGTGCCCGCGCACATCATCTGGAGAAGGGGCGCGGAAGTCTTGATGCAGTACCGGCAGGCGACCTTCGCGCACACCACGGGTCGCTGATCGAGAGCATCAGCCGATCATCCATCGCAACTCCAATAGTCCCGTCAGCCAATCGTCAGCGGAGCATGCGATGAGAAGTCGCAATATCAACGAGATGGAACGTACCGGCCTGCTGTTCATGCCTCGCGTATGTTTAAGCATTCTGCTTCTGATCGGGCTGAACGCAACGTCGGCCTTCGGGCAGAACACCACGGCGGCGCGCCCCGACCGCGGCGCTAATCCCGGCGGCTCGTACGCCGTCTCCGACATCGAGAGCACGAATCTCCAGAACGGCAACGTCAGTCTCTCGATCCCGCTCGCTTCGCTGCCGCCCATCGCCGGCGGCAAGCTCTCCTTGACCATCAGCGCGCACTACAACAGCAAGCTGTGGAACATGACACGCGAGGAGGTCTTAGCGCAGGAACTCCCTTCTTATCAAACATACGTGAGAGATACCCCGCAGCAGAGCGACCGGGGCGGATGGCTGATCGGCGGTGGCTACTCGATCATTTTCCGCGATGCCCGCGACGACTTCAACTATCTCGTTCCGCCTTACGAACGTGAACCCGCCGAGTGGCAACGCCTATCTCAATATAACTGGAAGAAAGCCATCCTCCTGACGCCGGACGGCGCGGAGCATGAACTCCGACCGCAAGACCCCTCCGTCGCTTACTCCGGCATCGGCTTGCCGCGCGATTATCTGCGCATGTTCTACCGGGATACCCCCGCCTCGACCGGTCAACCGATGCGCTACGCCACCCTCGACGGCACCTACCTGTCGGCGCTCATCAATCCCGGCGCGAGTTCCGATCCGGTGGGCTGGACGATCTTCATGCCCGACGGCACACGTGTCATCCAGTACAAGAACGGCATTCAACGCATCAAGGACTCGAACGGCAACTCGATTAAGATATTCGGAACCGCGGAAAACGGAGTTGCCACGACTCATTACCAGGACGAGCAGACGGGTCGGGAGATCAAGCTCACTTCCAACTACTCCAACGACTACCTTCAATATCAGGTGTGGTATCAGCTGGTGGGAGGCGCGTGGGCGCATACGGATATTAATTTCGGTGAAACGCTGGTCACGGGGAAAGTTTATAGCGTCAACGGCTGGAATCCGAACTTCCGTAGTGAGACCGGAGACACACAAGGCATACCGTGCAGGCACGAGCAAATGTTGCAACTCTCCCTGCCGGTCGTGCGCAGCATCGTCTACCCGCAGACCGAGCCGGGTGTGGACGGGAGGCGGTTTACCTTCAGCTACAACTCGGATACGACGCAGACCGACACGACCAACCGGATGCGCTGGCAGTGCGGGCTGCCGGAGACGTACGCGAGGACGGTCTCCTACGGCATGGGCAGCCTGAGCCGAATCGTGATGCCGACGGGAGCCGTCGTCGATTACACGTACAGCAACGATGGCGTCCATGACTTCATCGGCCCGCTTCCCAATTTTCCCACTCAGGAAGACGAGATCGCGCGCGAAGTGCTCAAGACGAAGAAGGTCACGCACGATAACAATGTCATCGAGCAGTGGACGTACAACATCCCGACGAGCGGATACGCCACCGTGTCATCCGTCACCAACCCGGACGGCTCCGGGACGACGGAGCTTTACTACTCCACCGACCCGCGCTTCAACCAGGTCATGAGCGGGAGCGAGACGGCCGGCATGGGCGGGCTGGTTTACCGAACTTTGCAGGAAGGGCAATCAACGGACAGACGTTGGGTCTTGCTGTCGCCAAACGGGCAAGGCATCTCGGGGACGGGCGTGCCGGGCGAGGTGCTGGTCACGATGAACCCGGTGGTGGCCGCCGAGTACACGACGATCAGCGATGCCAACAACGTCGCCGTAAAGATGAACGCGAGGACTTATCAACACGACCTCAACGGCAATGTGACGCAAATCAAAGAGTACGACTGGTTCGATCCCGCTCAGGTGACGAGAGACGCCCACGGAGTGCCGACGGCCGTCCCCGCCGGCGCCACTCTGCTACGGGTGGCAAACACGAGCTATCACAACTCGGTAGATGCTTCTTCAACGCATCTCTACCGCAATCGGACGCTCAATTCCGGCACGCCACTCTTCCTGAATGCCCCTAAAGAGACGAGCGCGGGAGAGAGGGTGATGCGCTTCAGCTACGACAGTCAAGCATACGGCGCGCCACCGACGGCGGGTAATGTCACGTCCGTCGGCAACCTCGCTAATCGCGGCGACACTAACCCCGCCAACGACGTGTGGATCACGGTAAGCAAAACTTACGGCGCATACGGCAATGTGAGTTCGGTGACCGACGGGCGGGGTAAAATCACGAATTTCTTCTACGACGATACGACGCACGCCGCGCCGACGAGAGTCGTCGTCGACCCGGAGAACGGCACGGGGACGCAGACGACCACCACGGCCTACGATTATTCGAGGGGGCTTGTCACCAGCGTGACCGACCCGAACAACAAGACCTCGGAAATAGATTACACGAATCAATTACTGGGGACGGCTGACCCGTTCGGCAGACCCGGCGTGCAGGTTAGTCCCCCGGTGACGGTCAACGGAGTGTCCCAGCAGCGGCACGTGAAGACCGTCTACCACGACGCCGCGCGGAAGGTGACGGTCACCTCAGACCTCAATGCTGAAAATGACGGCCTGCTCAAAAGCGAGACGTTTTACGACCAACTGGGGCGCACTACGGAGAGCCGCCAGTTCGATACGCCCATGACCCATGTCAGGGTCAGGCAGAAATACGACTCGATGGGCAGAGTCAGTCAGGTGTCGAACCCGTATCGCGCGGCGCAAACCCCGGTGTGGACGACGACCATTTACGACCTGAGCGGGCGTGTCACGTCCGTCACGACGCCGGATAACGCGGCGGTCACAACCAGCTACGACGGAAGTTTCATGACGGTGACGGATCAGGCGGGCAAGGTCAGGCGCAGTTACACGGATGGGCTGGGAAGACTCGCGAGGGTGGATGAGCCGGATGTGAACGGCAACCTCGGAACCACCGCCGCCCCGGCGCAGCCGACCTCTTACACCTATGACGCTTCGGGAAATCTGCGCAAGGTGGAGCAGGGCGGCCAGCAGCGTTATTTTATGTACGACTCGCTCGGACGCTTGCTGCGTGTGAAGAACCCGGAGCAAGGAGTCAGCGCGAGCCTCAACATGACCGACCCCGTCACCGGCAATAGCGGGTGGTCGCTCGGCTATTCCTATGACGCGAACGGTAATCTCACCGGGCGGACGGATGCGCGCGGCGTGGTGAGCGTCAATGGTTACGATAGTTTGAACCGCAATACGACGGTAGATTATCAGAACACCCCGGCAGACCCCGCAAACACTATTAACCCGGACATCGCGCGCTCTTATGACGGGGCGACTTTAGGCAAAGGGCGCTTCTGGTACGACTATCAGGGCGGCAATCACTCTGTCGGGGCGCGGGTGGAACACCGCAAGGTGGACACTTACGACGCGCTGGGTCGCCCGCTCTCGCAACGCCAGATGTTCAAAACCGACGGGGCGTGGAGCGCGGAGTACACGACCGGGCGCACCTATCACCTGACCGGCAGCGTGCAGACACAGACTTACCCGTCCGGCCACACCGTCAGCTATACGCAGGACGCCGCCGGTCGCACTGCCGGCTTCACGGGCAACCTCGGCGACGGCGTGTCGCGCGCCTACGCGACGGGCATGAGCTACGACGAGTCGAGCCGCCTCAGCCGCGAGCAGTTCGGAACGCAAACCGCTCTCCACCACAAGCGACACTACAACCTGCGCGGACAACTCAATGACGTGCGCCTCGCCTCTACCCCTGACGAGTGGGCGTGGAATCGCGGGGCGTTTATCGCCTATTACGACTCCGGCTATCACTGGAGCAACACGGGCGGGCAGGACAGCGGCCCGGATAATAACGGTAATGTCACGCGGGCGCAGAGTTGGGTGCCGGGCGACGACGCGGTGAGTACTCACAGCCTGTCCGACGATTACTACAGCTACGACTCTTTGAATCGAATCAGTTCGACGAGCGAATACAAATCCGGCACAGGCGTGCCGAACTCGCACGTCTTCACACAGGCGTTCACCTACGACCGTTGGGGCAACCGCACCATCAAACAGGCGGACACGACGCAGACGCTCGCACCGGAGATGCGCAAGGCTTTCACGGTGGACACGGCGACGAACCGGCTGGGCGTGCCGGGCGGGCAGACGGGCGTGATGAGTTATGACGAAGCGGGCAACCTCACGAACGACAGCTACACGGGGGCGGGCGAGCGCGCCTATGATGCGGAGAACCGCATGACGAGCGCCGGCATCGGTATCAACAGCAACGCCGACTATACCTACGATGCCGATGGGAGGCGTGTGCGGAGGCAGACGCCCAACGAGAACGTGTGGCAGGTCTACGGCCTCGACGGTGAACTGTTGGCCGAGTATGCCGCCGGTGCAGCCTTCTCTAATCCGCAGAAGGAGTACGGCTATCGCAACGGCGAGTTGCTGGTGATCGGAGAGCGCGGGGCAGGCGCTGGCGGGAGCGGCACTAACACCGCCGCCAACGCCTCCTCCTTCGTCCGACAAACAGTGCCCGCCGAGATGGTCGCCGGCCGTCGCTATCAAGTCTCCGTCACCATGAAGAACACGGGGAGCCAGTCCTGGTCATCCGCCACCAATCACAATCTCGGCTCGCAGTCCCCGCAGGACAATTGGACGTGGGGCACGCACCGTGCGTCTCTACCCACGGGGACGACGGTGCTACCCGGCGGCGAAGCCACCTACAACTTTACCGTGACCGCCCCGAGCGCGCCGGGAACATATAACTTCCAGTGGCGAACGGCACAGGACACGGTCGAATGGTTTGGCGCCTCCTCAACGGCCACGAGCGTGACGGTGAGTCCGGCGCCCGCCATCGCCGACGAGTCGGAGTTCGTCTCGCAATCCGTGCCGACCGTGATGCAGGCCGGCCACACCTACAACGCCTCGGCGACGATGAGAAACACGGGGACGAGTACGTGGACATCTGCCAATTACGGATACAACCTCGGCTCGGTTAACCCGCAGGACAATTGGACGTGGGGCAGACATCGCGCCAATTTACCGGCCGGGGCGTCGGTGGCTCCCGGCGACGAGTATACCTACAACTTTACGGTGACCGCGCCGAGCGTGCCGGGAACGTATAATTTCCAGTGGCGAACGGTGCATGACGGCGTGGCGTGGTTCGGTAACCACACGCCGAACGTTGCAGTCAACGTCTCGGGCGCGATGCTTCAGGACGGGGCGACATTCGTCTCGCAGACCGTGCCGACCGCGATGCAGCCAGGCCAACGCTATGAGGTCTCGGTGCGGATGAAGAACACGGGAACAAGCAGTTGGACAGCGTCGAACCTCTATAATCTCGGCGCGCAGTCCCCTTATGACAATTACACCTGGGGCATGCACCGCGTGGCTTTACCCTCGGGGACGACGGTGGCTCCCGGCAACGAAGTCACCTTCAGTTTTACGGTGACCGCTCCTAGCACGCCGGGAACGTATAACTTCGGGTGGCGGACGGTGCATGACGGCGTGGCGTGGTTTGGAGATGCCACGCCGAATGTTGTCGTCAACGTAACAGGTGGGACGAACACAGGCAGCGGGGGCGTGCAATGGCTCATCTCCGACCATCTGGGGACGCCGCGCATGATTGCTGACCTGACGGGGAGTCTGGCTGGCATCAAAAGGCATGATTATTTACCATTCGGGGAGGAAATAGGCGCGGGCGTCGGCAATCGCACTCAAAGTCAAGGCTATTCGCAACTGGACGGGATGAGGCAAAAGTTCGCAGGAAGCGAAAGGGACGATGAGACGGGGCTTGATTATATGAAAGCGCGTTACTATGCGAATTATCAAGGAAGGTTTACAGGAGTTGACCCGATTGGGGTTACCAAATACCACATTACAAATCCCCAACTTTGGAATGGATATGCCTATGCCCTAAATAATCCTCTTGTAATGATTGATCCGGATGGAAGATTTCCTTGGTGCATTCATATTCGTTCATTCATTTATACGTCTACAGTAGGAGGTGGATTGTATAGTGGTGACGGTCGTGGGCCTTCTTTATCAACAAATCCTAGAGAAGCCTCATCCAGAGTTCGATTAAATTTTACTCTTGATTATGATAGCGGAAGAGTCACAAGCTATTCCGTTAAAAGTGATTCTAGTGTGTTCTATGGTATTCCTGGCGCAATCGGGCCACGCATAAAAGAAGGAAGTCCTGGAGTGCAGTTTAGTAATGTGGAAACTTACCATCGCAGTAAGTCAGTAGGAGTACATTACTGGGGGGCAGATCCCATTCCCGGTATCGTGACTCCTAATTTGGATATACACGCCAACATTGCAATTGCTGAATCCATTAGAAAGGATGGTACAGGTACTCTCTTTGTTGCAGGAACTTTTACAGGTGACCAATTCCCAAGTACGGAAGCCTTCATCGTCGATCAATCTGGAAGGAAGGTGTTTTTGGGAGCCAAGCATGAAGAAGGCGGAGTAGGTGATCTGTACGGTGATAACAAGCAAGACTTGTTCAAAGTCGATCTGCAACTAAGGTTCGACAAAAGGGGGAATTTCACCGCTGTTATGCATGGGGGTAAAACCTATACGGTTGAGCAGTGGAACAAGAAAGTTCGGCGTGAATTTTAGGTCATGAAAAGGAATCCTATGAAAATTATAGTGGTGGGCGTTTGTGCCGTTTTGATAGGAGTAGGTGCATATCTTTGGCAAGGTGAGACTGGGGATGATGCAATTTTCATTTTGCCTAGTGATTATAAGGGTGTTGTTATGATCTTATACAATCACAAGAAGGTGCAGCCAGTGAAATATGAGAAAGGGAGAAGGGTATATGAAATTCCACCAGACGGTGTGCTGAAAACTCAGTTCCCTTTCAATCAGGGATGGCACAATCTTTACAGGTTTTATTACAAACAGAATGGGCGAATGATCGAAATCCCATATGTTATTGACCCTAAAGATGTCAGGTCTGATCGGGTTCAGGTCTGTTGTTTCTCATCTGGAAAGGCCGGGAAAGACCCCAATGACACGTCAGTCGAATTCGCTCAGTTTTATATAGGAAGTAAAGAAGAAATAGATAATGCTATTGAGAAAGGCGAAAAAATCAATCCGGCTGAAATAGGAAAATAAGGAGAGTCGGCAGCATTACGATTATCGTCCGCCACACTGCTACAGATGGTAGTGTTGGGAGAAATATTTTAGAGTGCGGAAGGTCGCAAGCTCATTCATTTTAGGCAGCCACATTAAACAGCGAAGTGACAAACTTCGCCTGCCCTCGTACATCGCTCCCAGCTAATCTTTTGACCTGCTCCTTCCTCATCATGTTCACCGCTTCGATGCCTTCGAGTGTTTTTTCAGCAGTGTGAAACCCCTTGAAGCACTGTGATGCTCGCACCTTCTTCTTGATGAACCGGTGGTCCTGTTCGATGACATTGTTCAGGTATTTCACGCGCTGTAGTTGACAGTCCTGCGGCACGACACGCTCCTCTTGTGAAGTGCTGAAAGCCTCCGGGTAGGCAGCGTTCTTATCGACGCTAATTGAGAATGGCAGGCGACGATGCTCGGCTCTCATCATCTTCTTGAAGAACCGTTTTGCTGCGGAAATATCGCGTTTTGCCGAGAGCATGAATTCAATAGTCTGGCCTTGATTATCGACAGCGCGATACAAATACTTACAGGTCTTGCCGACTTTGATATAAGTTTCGTCCACTCTATAAGACGTGCCGCTCATCTTCAGGTGCGGACGCATCCGCTTGTTGATCTCCGGGGCATAGCGTTGTGCCCATCTCCAGACTGTCGTGTGATCCACAGACAGGCCACGCTCACTCATCATCTCCTCTAGATCGCGATAGGAGAGTTGATATCTGCAATACCACCTGACGCACAAAAGTATGACCGTCGGTCGAAGTGACGCCACTTAAAGGAGGATTTAATCTGCTTCATGAGTATGATTCCGAGAGAGTGATGAATGATCTGAAGGATGGATTATAACTCAGTGCGATTGCTGCAACACTACCGTGTGGAGTCTTGGATTTATCAACGCGACGGGATTCGCTCACTTTCGCTTCACTTGCGCGCGTGGATGCAACTGGCAACGGGGTGGCTTTCGTGAAAGTCGTCGAGTTCGGCGGTGGTTAATTCCTCGGCTGAGATGCCGACGTGCGCGGCGACGACCGTCAGCGGATTTCCGTAGACGTAAAGTTGTCGTTGCGTGAAGCCGGAGAACAGAGAGTCCATCGCATCGGGGAGGATGCGCCAGAAGTCTCTGGGCAGGCGATGCACGCGTTGTGCGTTGGGAACCATGCAGAAGACCTGACCGCCGTCCTTAAGCCAGCGGTAGATGTTGCTCACCACCACCCACGGCCGCTCGCAGTGCTCCAACACGTTGAAGATGACGACTGAGTCGAGCGAATTTTCGGCGACGGCGTTCGTGTCGTGCGCGTCGGCGACGATGTCCAACCCCTTGCCTTCCAAATCCATCGTCAGGTAAGGGCTGGCCTTTCGGAAATCATAAAGCCGGTGATTTTCACGCTTCCCCCCGACCTCCAGCGTCTTGCCGGTTACCTTCTCGCGTATCTCCAGAATAAATTTATCGAGATAATACCTGTCAACCGGCGTCCCTCTGGAACTCCCGAATTGCGGGCAGAAGGGGAGACGGCCTCTGAAGTCGCCGAAGTCGATGCGCCCGACCGGAACGATCAGTAACGACTCGGCGATGAGACGGTCAACCAGCGCGCGGAACTGCTCAAAGGTCAGTTCAGGGTAACCGCCGGCGGCCGAGCCGAAATGGTCTTGGAGCATGGCGACGACGTGCGGCGCGTTCGCGCTCAAGGCGGTGAGCGAGTGGATGCGGAAGGCCGCCAGAGTAGCCTCGGAAGGAGGTTGCGAAGACTGACTGGCGGCGAGCATGTAGGCTTCAAACATAGATTCCGGCGGGCATGCGTAAACTTTGTCTC
Organism: Pyrinomonadaceae bacterium; assembly: GCA_035644995.1. Classification (GTDB taxonomy): domain Bacteria; phylum Acidobacteriota; class Blastocatellia; order Pyrinomonadales; family Pyrinomonadaceae; genus JAIVJZ01. The sequence continues at coordinate 9,735 of DASQNL010000677.1, forward strand.
TGACCAGAAGCACGGCGAGTTTGCCGCCGACGGCGGCGAGGACTTGTCGCAGCGTGGCGACGAGCGCGGGATTCCGGGTCGCGGGCTGCTCGCGGAAGCGACAGTAGGCTTGGTACGCGTCCTCCAGCCGGTGTTGGCGGGCGAAGATTTCGAGTATGACGGGGATGTGCGGCTCCGAAATCTCGCGCATTTGGTCAGGGTCTACGGCGTCGATAGCGAGCGTCTTTTGCGGGTGGAAGATGAGGCCGACGTGGCTCGTGTAGGATGTAGTCAAGTTACACCTCTGCTTAATTATTTAGAGAATAGTCACTGCATCGGAAAACATAAATGCACGGGCGCGACGTTCGCCCGGCGCACAGGCAAGACTGTCTCCTGCCGAATCGCCCCGGCGACGGAGTTTCCCTTCCCGGCCATAGGCGCGCTCTGCGGGCAGAGGTGGCCGGGTCGGGCTTTGAAATGGCGTTGCGAACAGCGGGCGGTTTCCTGCAACTCGTTCTCGACACACGGCCGGGCGGCCGCAGCGGCCGGGTCGAGAGATGAACTGAACGAGTCGAAGAGTCGAGCGAACTAGCGTCAGTCAAAGAGATCGAATAAGGCGGCCTTGCCGGCGTCGCACGCGCTCGAAGAGACGGCGACCTGATTCGGGAACGGCGGTTGAAATTGCGGCGCGCCGCCTGAAGTTTCCGCAAGCCTCAGGCACGGGATCGCTCGTGGCTCAGTTTCCACAACTCTTCCGAGAGGATACGTAAAAGGAGCGGGCGCGCGCTATGCAGGAAGAAGTGGCCGCCCTGAAACATGCGCACCTTGAAGCTGTTGGTCGTCTGCGTTTCCCACGCTTCGAGTTTCTCGCGCGGGATGTCGAGGTCGCCGAGGCCGCCGAGGGCGGACAGCGGGCAATCGAGCGGCAGGCCGGGTTCATACTTGTAGGTGTCGCAGATGCTGAAGTCGGCGCGCAGGATGGGCAGCATCATCTCCATCAATTCTTCGTGTTCGAGAATTTCTCGCGGCGTCCCCTCCAGCGTGCGCAGCCGCTCGATCAGTTCGGGAGTGGGCAACGTATGAACCGGCTCACGCGTAATCGGGAGTTGCGGAGCCGCGGAGCCGGAAACGAACAGGTGTTCCAGCGACCATTTCGTCGCGCCGCGCAAACGCCGCGCGCACTCGAAGCTGACGAGCGCGCCCATGCTGTGTCCGAAAAACGCATACGGCCGATCCAGCACGGTGAGGAAAGCGTCCGAGAGGTTCTCGACGAGCGGTTCGATCCGTGTGTAAGACGCCTCGCGCGGACGACTCCCGCGCCCCGGCAGGTTGATGACGCAGACCTCAACGGAAGCGGGCAGCGCGTCTACCCACGGACGATAGGCGAGACCCCCGCC
>DASQNL010000678.1:0-4441 GCA_035644995.1 Pyrinomonadaceae bacterium
CACTAGATAAAACGCGAGGGGTTTATGAATCCTAGAAAAGGTTGATTCGCACGGCGGCTTCATGATCAGGACAAAAGCCCGTGCGACAGTCTTGAAACTTATCACACCGTTTTTTGCGAGTCAACCCTATCTGATTGAAAAAAAAGGCGAAGCGGTTAATTATTCCATAAAAAACCGCCCCGCTTGCCTGTTGTATAAGACGCTTCCGGGGGTGCTCAGGTTGCGTTTTTCGATCAACCAATTTGAGCGTTTTGAAACCCTCCACTCCGCGTCGCCGCTCTTGCCCGCCGCCGCACAATTTTAATGCGAAGAGGGCGGGGCGGGCTGCGTCAAAGGCTTCGGGCGCGCCGACCCGGAGGCGGGAGGGGTCGCTTTCTCCTTCAAGGCCTCACGAAAGACCTGCTGGACGTTGTCCACGAAAATGAACTGAATTTCGCCGAACAATTCCTTCGGCACTTCGTCCATGTCGCGCTGGTTCAGGTGCGGCAGGAGGATTTTCGTGACGCGCGCGCGGCGCGCCGCCAGCACTTTCTCCTTCACGCCTCCGACCGGCAGCACGTTTCCGCGCAGGGTGATTTCGCCCGTCATCGCCACGTCTTTGCGAATTTGGCGTTGGGCGAGCACGGAGACGATGGCGGTCGCCAGCGTGATGCCTGCCGAGGGGCCGTCCTTCGGGATCGCGCCTTCGGGGATGTGGACGTGTACGTCGTAGATGTTGAAATCGTCTTCGGGAATGCCGAGTTCGCGGGCGCGCGACTTGGCGTAGGAGTAGGCGGCCTGCGCCGATTCCTTCATCACGTCGCCGAGTTGGCCGGTGAGGACGAGCGCGCCTTTGCCCTTCATCCTGAGAGCTTCGATAAAGAGCACCTCGCCGCCCGTCGCCGTCCACGCCAGCCCCGTCGCCACGCCGATCTGGTCTTTCTTCAACACTTCATCGGGCATCACCTTCGGCACGCCCAAGAATTCGTGCAAATTCTTCGGCGTGACGTGGACGGTGTCGCTTTGGCCTTCGGCGATGCGGCGCGCGACCTTGCGGCAGACCGCGCCGATCTCGCGTTCGAGTTGGCGCAAGCCCGCCTCCTGCGTGTACTGCTGGATGACGGCGGCAAGCGCGCCTTTCGAGATGCGCAAATGGCGCGAGGCGATGCCGTTTTCGTCCAACTGCTTCGGGATCAAGTGGCGGCGCGCGATCTCCAACTTCTCTTCCTCGGTGTAACCGGCGAGCCGGATCACCTCCATGCGGTCGCGAAGCGCCGGTTGGATGGTGTCGAGCACGTTCGCGGTCGTCATGAACATCACGTTCGACAAATCGAAGGTGACGCCGAGATAGTTGTCGCGGAAACTGTTGTTCTGCTCCGGGTCGAGCACTTCGAGGAGCGCGGATGACGGGTCGCCGCGAAAGTCCGCGCCGACCTTGTCGATCTCGTCGAGCATGATGAGCGGGTTATTGGTCGCCGCCTGCTGCAAGGCCTGCACGATGCGGCCGGGCATCGCGCCGACGTAGGTGCGGCGGTGGCCGCGTATCTCCGCTTCGTCGTGCAGACCGCCCAAGCTGAGACGCACGAACTTGCGATCCAGCGCGCGCGCAATCGAACGGCCGAGACTCGTCTTGCCCACGCCCGGCGGGCCGACGAGACACAAAATCGAACCCTTCGGCTTCTCTTTCAACTTGCGCACGGCCAGAGCTTCGATAATGCGCTCTTTGATCTTTTCGAGGCCGTAGTGGTCTTCGTTCAACACCTCCTCGGCCTTCTTCAGGTCGAGATTGTCCGTGGAAGCCTTCGACCAGGGGAGATCGGTCATGATCTCCATCCAGTTCCTGAGCGTCGCCGTCTCGGCCGCGTCCGGGTGCATGCGTTCGAGTTTCTTGAGTTGGCGCAGAGCCTCGTCCTCGGCGGCCTTGGGCATGTGCGCCACTTCGATCTTATCGCGAAACTGCGCGATCTCTTCGGCGAGTTCGTTGCCCTCGCCGAGTTCGCCCTGAATGGCCTTGAGTTGCTGGCGCAGGTAGAACTCGCGCTGCGAGCGGTCGATGTCGGCGCGCGCCTGCGTGTTGATCTCCTGCTGGACGGTCAACACTTCGATCTCTTTGTTGAGAAGTTCGTTGACGCGACGCAGGCGCGCCGTCGTGTCGGCGATGTCGAGGACGCTCTGCGCGTCTTCGACCTTGAGTTCGAGGTTCGACGCGGCGAGGTCTGCCAGCCGCCCCGCTTCGTCGAGGTTGGCGACAATCGCCATCACTTCGGGCGAGATATTTTTACCGAGGTTGGCGGCCTTCTCCATCGAGGCGCGCACGTTTCTCACGAGAGCTTCGACTTCGAGCGAACGCTCCGGCGCGGGCGGCTCCTGCATCACGCTCAGCTTCGCGCGCAAATACTCGCCGCCCTCTTCGACCGATTCGAGGTGGGCGCGCGTCAAGCCCTGCACGAGGATGCGCGTGCGCCCGTCGGGCAGTTTCAACATGCGCATGATGACGGCGACCGTGCCGACGCGGTAGAGGTCGTCGCCCGTCGGTTCTTCCTTGTCGAGATCGCGCTGCGAGGCGAGCAGGATCATGCGGTTCTCGCCGAGAGCTTCGTCAACCGCGCGGATCGATTTCTCGCGCGAGACAAAGAGCGGCACGATCATAAACGGGTAAATAACGATGTCGCGCAGAGGCAGCACCGGCAACGTCTCCGGAATCTGTAACTGCTGCTCGCCGCCCTCGCCCGTCGCGTCCAAGCCTTCGGCGATGTCTGTGATAGATGGCATATATTTTTAAGGATGAGGGATGAGGGATGAGGGATGAATAAGAAAGCATTCAAGCCGTCGAGCTTGATTTTGTTCATCCCTCATCCCTCATCCCTCATCCCTTTCCTTAATCTTTACTTTGAACTCCGCGCCGCGCCGGTCTGCGAGTTTGGGCAGACGGACGCGGAGCAAACCATTATTCAATTCGGCCGTCGCGCCGCGCACGCGCACCGGCCAACGCAGCGGGACGGTGCGGTTGAAATTTCCGTAACTCCGCTCTGAACATAGATGCGAGATCGAGCCGCGGAGTACGCGCCTTTTCTTTTTGCCGCTGATTCGCAGATAACTGCTCGTCACGCTGACCTCAATCGAGTCGGCGACGACGCCCGGCAACTCCACCGAGACGCACACCGCATCGGTCGTCTCGCACAAATCAACCGGCGGCGACCACGCGCCCGGCATCGCGAGCGAATGATCGTCCGCCACCTCCTGCAAAGCCGCGAGCAGACGTCCCACGCGATTGCGCAGACGCTCGATCTCGATTCGCTCCAACCCGATAATGCGCCCGACGTTTCTCATCTCTTTTCAAGTGACGGGTGACAGGTGACAGGTGACAAGTTAAAACAAAAACCTTGTTCTTTCCTGTCACCTGTCACCCGTCACTTTCTTATGGTCTTTTCGTCGCCGCGCTGCTGCCGCCGCTCTGGCGGGAGCGCACGAGGGTTTTCAGTTCGTGCATGAACTCGGTCACGTCTTCAAATTCGAGATAGACGGAGGCGAAGCGCACGTAGGCCACCTTGTCGAGTTCCTTGAGACGGCGCATGACCATCTCGCCGATCTTGCTCGTGGGGCGTTCGCGCTCCGGCGATTCCTGCACGTACTTCTCGATCTGGTTGACGATGGCGTCGAGTTTCGACGAAGGGACGGGTCGTTTCTCGCAGGCGCGCAACAGCCCGGCCATGATCTTCGTGCGGTCGAACGGCTCGCGCCGCTCGTCTTTTTTGATGACCATGTAGGGAATTTCGTCGATGCGCTCGTAGGAGGTGAAGCGTCGCTCGCACTTCAGGCATTCGCGGCGGCGGCGGATGGCGTCGCCCTCGCGCGATTCACGCGAGTCGACCACCTTGTCTTCGAGGTACCCGCAAAAAGGACATTTCATAGAGACTCCGTATGTATCCGTCGGGGAAAGTTAAGACCGCGGCGGCCTCGCGCCCGAACGCGCCCCGCCGCGGTCTCGCTCGATAACCCTCGCTCGTTCAAGTCTGCGCGCTCGCGCGGCGCGGCAAAGTTGCATCCGTGTCGTTCCTCTGATCGTCGCGCGGGTCGCCAGAGGCCAAACTGCGCAGGCGTTCGAGGCTCACGTCGCTGCGCAGGAAATAGTAGAGACCGAAGACCACCGCCGGCGCGAACACGACGAGGTGCAGCACGATTGAGATGGCGGCCGCCTCGGCGCGCGGTATGCCGAGAAAGATGAGACCGGCGGCCGTCGCGGCGTGGAACGCCCCGGCCGCGCCGCCCGGCGTCGGGACGAGCGAACCGACCAAAGCCCAGCCGAGCACGAACAGCGTCTCCGTCGCTCCGAACGGCAAGCCGAACGCGCGCAGCACGAGCCAGTTCGCCACCGCGATGATGCCCCACAGGAGCGCGGTCAAACCGACCGTCAACGCGAGGTCGCGTGCGGAGACGAGCACGCTTAAGGCGCCCGCCACCT
>DASQNL010000679.1:0-6668 GCA_035644995.1 Pyrinomonadaceae bacterium
GTCGTCGATCAACTGGCCGCGCTCGCTGAAACGACCCTTGATGCGACGGTGCAGCAATTCCCACAACGCCGGCACGCCGACCATTCCCGTCACGTAACCGTTCTTGATGGCGCGCGTGAGTTCTTCGCTCGTCAGTTCGGGCAGGTAAGTGATCTGCGCGCCGCGCGAGAGCGGCGTCAGGAAGCCGGTGGAGAACTCAAACGTGTGGTGCAGCGGGAGGACGGAGAGCACGCCGTCCCTCGTCGTCATATCGAAGATGGAGGCGAGCATCGAGACCATGCTCGTGAAATTCTTGTGCGTGAGCATGACGCCCTTGGGCTGCCCCGTCGTGCCCGAAGTGAAGATCAGCGAGGCGGTCGTCTGCGGGTGAACTTTCGCGGGCAGCAGGGCGATGCGCTGGTCTTCGATCTGCTGCGGCGGCAGCGCGAAAATTTCCTCGAAACGCCAGAGGCGTGTCGTCTCCAGATTCTCCTCTCGCAGCCGCTCGGCGAGGTCGTCGTGTCGCTCGCGCAGTTCGTCGCTGATGACGAGGCCGAAGGCTTCGCTCGCGCGGATGAAGTTGATGATCTCGGTCGTCGAACTTTCCGGGTCGACGGGCACGCAGGTGCCGCCCGCCTTGAGCACGCCGAAGTAAGTCATGCCCCATTCGGGGGCGTTGTGGCTGAGGAGCACGACGCGGTCTGACGGACGCACGCCTTCGCCGGCGAAGAACCCGGCGGCGCGCGTGGCGAGTTCGTGCAGGTCTCGATAGGTATACTGCTCTTTGCGCCCGTCGCGCTCGATGCGCATGGCGACGCGCGTCGCGTAGCGTTTGGAGGAGGTCTCGAAGAGTTCGAGCAGGTCGCGGTAGGTGTAGACGCGCTTCGGCTGCGCGCGCATGTCCTCTTCGAGTTGCGGGAAGATCCATTTCTTGAGGCCGGGGAAATGGATGTTCATCCAGTAGTCGTACCAGTCGAACTGTTCCGGGTGCCACGGCAACAGGTTTTGCTCGTCCTTGCGGATGCGCGAAAAGAGCGAGCGCACGTTGTCGGCGCGGAAGATGTAGGCGTTCTCGACCATGAAGGGGCGAAACATCTCGAACGCCTCCTTCGTCTCGTGCGTCAATTCTTCGAGCCGCTCGACGTGCTTCTTCGCGTGATCCACAAACTCCGTCAGCCGACCGCCGCCCCAACGCGGGCGCACCCTATCCAGCAGCGACGAGGCTCCCTTCGCCGCCGCGTTAATCATCGGCGTCGAAGTTTTCTCGAAGCGCGAGGTGGTCACGGGGCGCGTCTCCATGTGCGAGGCGATGGTGTTGATGATGCGGAATCCGGTCTCTTTCTCGTCGAAGTGCTTGCGCTTGTAGAGGCCGAGCATGCCGACGATGCGGCGCATGTCGTTCGGATTGCTGTCGCCCGTCGCGGCCTGATAGACGAGGCGGGGTTCTTCCACGCACGCCTCGGCGGCGACCGCCAGCATCACGGCGGCGACCTGATCCACGGGCGTGATGTCCAGCACCAATTTCTCGTTGACGGGAATTTGCGTCTGCCCTTTGAGCGCGATGAAGATGAGCGGCGCGGTCGTCGTGAAGCCCTCGTTCCAGCCGGGGAACGGGTAATCCTTCGCCGACTCGACGATTGACGGGCGCACGATGGAACGCACCATGCCCGTCTCGGCCGCCACGAGTTGTTCGCCGAGACTCTTCGTGTAAGTGTAGATGTTCGGCCAGCCCCACCATTCGGCGCGTTCGATGCCGAGGTCTGTCAGGCGCGTGCGCGTCCACACTTTGCGCTCGCGCGCGACGGCCAGCCCCATCGCATCGAGGTCGTCCGCATCGCGCCCCTCTTCGACGAGCCGTTTGCGCGCGCTCTCGCGGAAACTCGCGACCCGCATCGCATCTCGCGCCTCGTCCTTCACGCGGTCGGCGAGTTTCGCGCAGTCGCGTATCTCCTGCTCGACGGAAAATTCCACGCCCGGCAATTCCTCGCGGCGCGGGAAATAGCCGATCACGGGGTCGCTCTCCCACACGGGGCCGGAGCGATTGCCCGCGACGAAGCAAGTCGAGATGTGGACGAGCGCGGGGCGACGCATGCGCTTGGCGAAGGCGATGACGTTCTGCGTGCCGACGACGTTCGTTCTGAGCGCGCTCTCCAGCGTCGGGTTGAAAGTGACGTTGCCCGCGCTGTTGATGACGACATCGATGTCGGCGGCAATCGCCTGCGCTTCATCTTCCGTGAGTCCGAGATTAGTGTCGCCGATGTCTCCGTTATAGACGCGCACCTTGTCGCGGATGAAATCCTCGAAGGCGTCGCCGAAGCGTTCGCGCAAAGGGTCGAAGGGCGGCGCGGTGATGACGTTGTTCCAGAAGCGCGTCTCGGACTCGGCGAGCGAGCGCGAGCGCACGGTGAGATAGACGCGCTCGACGTTGGGGAAGCGATAGAGCAGCATGCTCAGCGTCACCTTGCCGAGAAAGCCCGTGCTCCCGATGAGGAAGATTTTGCGTCCCTGAAAAATTTCTGTCGGTGATAGCTTCATGCTCTGCTTCACGCTTCGACGTACTCGAAGTAACTCGACGGCTCCGGCACGGGCAGCCCTTCTTCGCGCAGCCCTTCAATGTGAAACCCGATGGCCTCGCGGATTAACTGTCCGGCCTCTTCCGGCGTCGCGCCGACAGCCACACAGCCCGGAAGATCGGGCACGTATGCGCCGTAACTCGACTCGCCCTTTTCGATGATGATCGCGTATCGCATCAAACGTTTTCCTCGATTTCAGCCTGACGCCAGATATTCTTTAACGTTCCGACGGGCACGTCAACTCCCGGTTTGCCCGCGACCGTCACCAGCTTAGGCTTCATTGGATGTCGAAACTGACGATGACTGCCTTTCATTCGTGCCAACTGCCAGCCGTCCTCCTCCAATCGCCTGATCACGTCGCGGACTTTCACGCGGACTTACTCCATATCGCAAATCGCGATCACGGGTTGATGGAGCATCGTGATCTCGGCGGAGCGTCCCTGATAGCTGCGCGCCATGGCGATGGCTTCGGTGAGATTGTCGGCGCGCTCCCAGCCCATCATGGCGGGGACGTGCGCGTTCTCCGCGCCGGCGGCGATGACGTGGCCGACGTGCTGGCGGCCGTTCTCGCCCCAGTACCACATGAAGAAGGGGTGCGAGCCGTGATAGGCGTTGCCGCGCCGGTACATCTCGACGTAGCTCGGATTATTGGCGAACTCCTGTTCGTACTTGTCGCGCAAGACGTTCGCGTCGCGCGATTCGGGCAGCAGGCGATTGAAGAATTCGATGTAGCTCGGATGAAAGTTGTGGTCAAACTCGTCCGTGCAGGGGTGATGGAGGATGAGCGTGCCGCCTTTCTTCAAAAGCGGCTTGCCGCGATACATGTTGAAGTGATAGCCGAGCGCCATCACCTGCACGAGCAGCGGGTTCAAAGAGGAGTTGACGCTGTAGGGCGACATGTCGGGCACGGGGCAGATCAAGATGTCGCACTGGCCTTCGATAGGCACGACGTACTGCTCCATGCTCTTGGCGATGATGCGTTCGTGGACGGGGTCGGTGCGCCCGGCGTGGCAGGCGATCATCTCGTAGTTGCCTTTGAGCGAGTTGTACATGGCGCGCTTGGCGGGGCGCGGCATCTTGCTCATCGTGAAGCGCATGGCTTCATACTTCATGCGGTCGAAGGCCGAGAAGTCGTCTTCGTTCTTCGTCAGGAAATTCATGTCCGCGCCGAACATGTGGTTGTTGATGGTCGTCTCGATGTGGAAGACGTTGAGGTGCTCGTCCGCGAGCCGCCCGACGCGGCTGATGACGCGGCCGAGTTCCGACCCCGCGGGATCCATGTAACTGTTCGAGGCGCGGATCGTGTTCGGGTTGTGGTGCGCGCGCAGCGACTCGTAATCGCAGAGGCCGACGCCGACCGATTTGTGGCCGCCGTTCATCGGGACGAAGTTGAAGTTGAGATAGATCAGGAGGTCGCTCTCGGCGGCGCGGCGGTTGATGCGCAAGGGTTCTTTGTGGCGCGTCTCGCCAAGGAGCACGAGGTTCGAAGGGTCTTCGGCGTCGTGATTGTAATAGCGGTCGGGATAAAAGTCGTCCCAGATTTTCTGCCCGGACATGCGTCGCATCTCGGCGGGCGTCATCTTGCGGTGCAGGGAGATGGCGATGATGATGTGGATGTCGTCCACGCCGTGGCCGTTCAACATCTCGACGAGAATTTCGAGCGCGGTCTGGCGAATGTCGGGCGTGTTCATCGGCGGGAGCGGCATCGAGATGTCGTCCACGGCGATGGTCACTTTCATGCCCGGCGTCAGTTGCGCGAACAAAGGGTCGCAGTCGTGCGGGTGGTTCAGCGCGTAGCGGATGGCGGCCTCGCGGTTGACCAGACCCTTCAAGGGTTGGTTCGGATAGATCACGCGCGTGCCGACGGGCAAATCTTCCAACAGGAAGTCCATGCCGGAGGCGACGATGCGCGGCGCGCTGTCGCGGTCGATGTAGACGACGGATTCGTGTAGTTTTTTTCGGAGTTGTAAGGCCATAGTTTCAGGTTTCAAGTTTCAAGTTTCAGGACTGAGGTTCTAAGTTTTCAACTTGAAACCTGAAACCTGAAACTTGAAACTCATTTTAAGTTAAGAATCGGCCAGTCGTGGTGCAGCGCGGTCTGTTTGAGACGCATGTCTGGGTTGACGGCCGCCGGGTGGCCGACGATGGAGAGCATCGGGAGATCGCTCATGCTGTCCGTGTAGGCGTAAGACTCGCTGAGATTGATGCCTTCCTGCTCGGCGTAGTTTCTGATCCAGCTCGCTTTCGTGGCGGCGGCGAGCACGGGTGGCAAGAGTCGCCCGGTCGCGATGCCGTTGACGAACTCCAGCCGGTTGGCGACGTAAGTTTCGATGCCGAGATATTTCATCAGCGGTTCGACGGAGAAGTCGAGCGCGCCGGTGACGCACACCTGGCGCAGGCCGAGGCTGCGCGATTTCTCGATCAACTCGAACGCGCCGGGAAAGACGGCGGGCTTCAAGACGGTTTCGAACAATTCGTCGGCGAAGAAGCGCAGGCGGTCTTCGGTCTCGCCCTTGTAGCGTTTGAAGAAGAGATCGTTGAAGACCTTGCGGCTGTACTGGTCGGTCGCGGCGAAGAGGGGGATGCTCAGAACCGTCGTCGCGGTCTTGCGCAGAGAGCGCAGCACGCCCTGTTGATTGCGTGCGTAAAAGCCGAGCGTGTGCACGAGATTGGTGCTGACCAGAGTGCCTTCCAGATCGTAAAAAGCGGCGGCTGCCAAACTCTCCTCCTCGCGCGCCGGCCTGGCCAAAGCGTCCGGCCGGCGTCGTGTGTTTGCAAAATTTAAGGCTGAACTGCGTAGGGAGAAAAATATACTCTATTTCGATGGTTTTATGTAGCGAGGCTTTCGGCGGTGGGAATTTTAGCGCGCGCCGATATAATATGAGGCAACGTGAAAATCGCAACCTGGAATGTGAACTCGGTAGCGGCGCGCCTGCCCGTCGTCTTGGAGTGGCTGAAAAAGGCGCGGCCGGACGTTTTGTGCATGCAGGAGTTGAAATGCACGGACGAGCGTTTTCCCCGCGAGGCTTTCGCCGAACTCGGCTATCGCGCGGAGGTCTACGGCCAACGAACTTATAACGGCGTCGGGATCGTCGCGCGCTCCGCGATCACGGACATCGTGCGCGGTTTCCCCGACGACGAAGAAGGCTCGCACGCGCGCTTGATCGCTGGAACGGTGGAAGGCGTCCGCATCGTCAACGTTTATGTGCCGAACGGGCAATCGGTCGGGACGGACAAGTATCGTTTCAAGCTGGCCTGGCTCAAGCGGCTGCGGGAATTTCTCGACGACGACTACTGGACTGACGATGAGGCGTTGCTCTGCGGCGACTTCAACGTTGCGCCCGAAGACCGCGACGTGCACGACCCGCAACTGTGGCGCGGCCGCATCCTGTTCAGCCAACCGGAAAAAGATGCGTTGGAAAACATCAGGCAATGGGGGTTCACGGACGCCTTCCGGCAGCACGAGCCGGGGCACGGCCACTATTCCTGGTGGGATTATCGCGCCGGGTCGTTTCGCCAGAACACGGGCGTGCGCATCGACCACATCTGGGTGTCGGATAGCTTGGCCGCGCGCTGCACGAACGCGTGGATCGACAAGGAGCCGCGCGGGTGGGAACGCCCCTCGGATCACACGCCGGTCGTGGCCGAGTTCAAGTAAACGGACTGCCGTTACATGAAAACAAAATTCCGACGGGCGTATGTTCTCTGCGTGCTGTTAGCCGTGGCCGGCAATATTGTCTGCGCTCAGGCGAGACCGGAAGACAAGTTGATCGGCAAGTGGCGGCAGGTGGGTGGAAATAAGATCATACAGGAGTTCAAACCTGACGGGACTTGTGTTTCTACTTCCGCAGAGGCTCCCGAACCGGTGTGGGGTAAATACGAATTCGTTAACGAGCGTAGCCTTAAGATTACCAATGTAGTGAGCGGCGGGAGAAAAGAGTCTGCACTGTTGCGTGTTCAATTCTCCGGGGACGGCAAAAGAATGAAGCTGGAGAGTGATTCGGGTTTCGTTGCGACTTTTGAAAAACTCGAATAGCGGGGCGTGTGGGCAACGTGCAAATGGAGAGTCGTGCGGAATTTAAGCGAGCGCAGGACAGGATTATTGAGAGATGATCG
>DASQNL010000680.1:0-3294 GCA_035644995.1 Pyrinomonadaceae bacterium
CGCGTAGACGCGGGGCGGCAGCGGCGCGGCGAGCGAGAGCGCGAACAAGACGAGCGTGAGCACACGGAGAGACTTTGAGAGGGACGAACGTGTTTGCGACATCATTTGAGTTTCCGGTCTGAATTAACTTTCTTGCCTTGCGGAATGTTCGCTTGCGGCGCTGGCGCGCTACGGGAAGCCACACCATAACGACTCGCACGGTTGACTGTCAAAGCACGGGCGCGTGCGCTCACTTTACAGTCTGAGGAGCAGCGGAGTACAGTGGCGCGCGAAGCACAAGAGATGTGGTCGAACGGTCGTCGGGCAGTCTAAAAGTCTCTGCCCTCCCAGCGCCGACGCTTGCCATAAAATTCACGGAGGAGATGTGATGAAACGCAGAAACTCGCACACCTTAATTTTACTCGCGCTCTTAACGCTCGCGCTTATGCCCGCGCCCGCGCACGCGCAATCGGACGCGCCCGTCATACTCAGCGGCGCGCAACTCGCGCGCATCGTGCCCGCGGGTTTCTTCTTCGAGGGACAGAGCGCGCCCACGCAGATGCGCAATGCGGCCGCCGCGCGCTTCGGCGCGAAGCAGCACCTCGTCGCCGGGATGGTGGATACCTCCGGCTACACGGCCGACGTGCGCTCGCGCTACGAAGGCTTCTTCATCATCGACACGCCCATGATGGTGGGCGGGCAGGAACTCGCCACCGGCGCATACGGCTTCGGCTTCGTGGAGAACAATCGTTTCACCATCTCCGATGTAGGCGGCACGCAACTGTTCACCATCAACACCGAGCCTGATCGCAACCTGCGCCGACCGCGACCGCTGATGATGACGCGCGGCGCGGGCGGCGTGCGCCTCTATAGCGGCCGGCGTTACGTGACCATCACTTTGCGATAGCAGCCGCCCCGCCCTTCTCCGGCCGGCGTCGCGGGTCTGGAAAATTACAACGCGAGGGGTCGGCGGCGGCGAAGATGTTGCGGAGGGCGCGGAGACTTGAGATTTTCTACGCGCCCTCTCGCGGCGTCCTGCCCTTCGCGTCCTTCGCCCTGAACGAGGCGACCCGCGCGAGCGCACTCAAACGCGCCTCGCGCTCGCGCGGGCCGCCACGCGCCCCGGATAAAACTCTTTCGTGCAAACACCTCGTCTCTTGATCGCGGCCGTCGTCGCTCTCGCCGCGTTGCTGCCGAACGCCGCGCCGGGCGCGCGGCGTTGTTGTTCCGCGTCGCACCCGGCAACCGTCTCGGCGCAGGAAGCGCAGACGAGCGCGCCCGCCGCGCGCGAGGCCGCCTATCGCGCCAATAATCTCGGCGTCGCCCTGCTCGAACAGTTCAAACACGCCGAAGGCGCGGAGCAGTTTCGCCGCGCCCTCGAACTCGACCCGCAACTCGCGCTCGCGCACATCAACCTCGCCGTCGCGCTCTACAACGTGCCCGACGCGGAGACGGCCGCCCGCGCCGCCGCCGACGCGCTCGCGCTCGCGCCCGGCGCGCCGCAGCCGCTCTACCTGCAAGCCCTCATCCATCGCTCGCGCAACCAAACGGACGAAGCCGTCGCCGCCTTTCGCCGCGTGCTCGAAATCGACGCGCGCGACACGGGCGCAAACGTCAACCTCGGCCAACTCCACGCGCAGCAGCGCAACTACGCGGAGGCCGAGCGCGCCTTTCGCGCCGCCCTCGACTCGGAGCCTTACAACACCACCGCGCTCTACGGACTCGCCAACGTCCTCTTGCGTTCCAACCAGCGCGAAGAAGGCCAACGCCTGTTGCAGCAGTTTCAAGTTTTACGTCAGAGCGGCGCGGGCACGAGCATCGGCACGAACTATCTCGAACAGGGACGCTACGCCGAGGCCGTCACCTCGACGGGCGCGGAGGCCGGACTCGTCGAACGCCGGACGCCCGAAGTCGCTTTCCAAGATGCGACCGCAAACGTCCTGCCCGCCGTCGCCTTGCCGACGACGCCTCGCGCCGCTGCCGGAGAAACACGGCGCGCCGGGCGGGTCGGGCGCGCTCCGGCGGCTCGCCGTGCCGGTCAAGTGAGTTTCGCCGGTGCGCCCGACCCGCTCGGCGCGCGCATGGGCGGCGGCGGCGCGACGTTGTTCGATTTCGACGGCGACGGCGATCTCGATCTCTTTGAAGTCGCGCCCGCCGGTCAGAAACTTTATCGCAACGACGGCGGCAAGTTCGTCGATGTGTCGCACGCTTCCGGCGCGCTGGCCTCGAAGGCGGTCGGCGCGGGCGGCGCGGTCGCGGGCGATTACGACAACGATTCCCGTCCCGATCTCTTCGTGCTGCGCGGCGCGGGCGGCGTCACGCTCTATCGTAACGACGGCGCGGGGAAATTTTCCGACGCCACCACGGCGGCGGGCATCGCGCCTTATCCCTTCCTCTCCGTCTCCGCCGCCTTCGCCGACCTCGACCACGATGGCGACCTCGACCTCTTTATCGCCGGTTACGCCGACCTGTCGAAGCCGCGCCCCGCGCCGCGACGATTGGAAGACTCCAGCGGCCGGAACGTCAAGACTCCCGCCCCGCCGCCCGCGCCGAACCGCCTGCTGCGCAACAACGGCGACGGCACGTTCAGCGATACCACGGCGGCGGCGAAGGTGGCGGGCGGCGCGGACAACGCCGTCGCCGTCGTCCCCACGGATTACGACAACCGCCGCGATGTCGATCTGCTCGTCGTCAACCACGCGGGCGCGCCCGCGCTCTACCGCAACCTGCGCGACGGCTCGTTTCGCGATGTCGCGCGCGAGGTGGGCTTGGAGGTGCGCGGGCGTTTCCTGTGCGCGGCGGCGGGCGACGTGAACAAGGACGGCTACACCGATTTCTTCTTCGGCGCGGACGCTGCGGCGGGCACGTTCGCCTTGAGCGACGGGCGCGGGCGTTTCAAAACCGCGGACGCTCCGGCGGCCACCCGTGGCGCGGCCGTCGCACAGTTTCTCGATTACGACAACGACGGCTTGCTCGACCTGCTCACCATCGCGCCCTCCGGCGCGCGTCTCTGGCGCAACCTCGGCGGAGAATGGGCGGACGTGAGCGAGCGCGCCATCGCTCCCGCTTTCAGCCGTAACAATGCGGCGGATCAGGCTGAAGGTTTTCGCCGCGTCCTCGCCTCGGGCGACGCGGACGCCGACGGCGACACGGATTTCATCGTGCGCGACGCGGCGGATAGCTTGCGGTTCGCGCGCAACGACGGCGGCAACCGCAACCGCTCGCTCGGCGTGCGGCTCGCCGGGCGCGTGAGCAACCGGGGCGGCGTGGAGTCGAAGGTGGAGATGCGCGCGGGCAGTTTGTGGCAGAAGTTGG
>DASQNL010000681.1:0-1882 GCA_035644995.1 Pyrinomonadaceae bacterium
TTCCGCGAGGACATCGCGCGTTTCCGCCCGATCCTGACGGCCGAAGTGGAAGAGGATTCGCTGGAAGTGCTCGCGCGTGGCACGACTCCGCGCCTGCGCGCGCTGTGCCTGCACAACGGCACGGTCTGGTGGTGGAACCGCCCCTGCTACTGCGTCTCGGAAGGCCGCGCCCACTTGAGAATCGAGAACCGCGTGCTCCCTTCGGGGCCGACCACGCTCGACGAGATCGCTAACGCGGCCTTCTTTCTGGGGTTGATGACCGCGCTCCCCGAAGAATACGGCGCGATAGACAGGCGGATGACGTTTGACGATGCCAAGTCGAACTTCTGGGCTGCCGCGCGCCACGGCTTGCGTGCGCAGTTCACATGGGTGAACGGAATGAACTACGAATCTTCCCGGCTCATCCTCGAACACCTCATGCCGCTCGCCCGCGCCGGACTCAAAGCGCGGAACATCGACTCGTCGGACATCGATCTCTACCTCGGCACGCTCGAAGAACGCGTCCGCACGGGGCAGACCGGCGCGCAGTGGGCGCTCTCGTCGCTCGCCGCGATGGGGAAGCGTGGAACGCGCGACATGCGCCACCGCGCGCTCGCGTCCGCCATGCACGCGCAGCAGCGGGCGGGCGCACCCGTGCATCGCTGGCCTCTCGCGGAACAGAGTGAGTCGGAGGACTGGTCAACGGGTTACCAGACGGTCGGGCAGTTCATGTCCACAGACCTTTTCACCATGCGGCCGGACGACCTCGTAGACCTCGCCGCGAGCCTCATGGACTGGCGGCACATCCGGCACGTGCCGGTGGAAGACGAAGGTGGACGGCTGGTGGGACTCATCTCGCACCGCACGCTCCTGCGCCTGCTGGCGCGCGGGCAACACGACGGCCGCGTCGCGGTCAAAGAGATCATGAAGGCCGATCCCGTGACCGTCACGCCCGCGACCCCGACGCTCGAAGCCATCGAGTTGATGCGGGCGCGCCGCGTGGGCTGTCTCCCCGTGGTGGAAGACGGCGCGCTCGTCGGGATCGTCACGGCGACGGACTTCCTGAACGCCTCGGCAAAACTGTTTGAGGAGCGGCTCACGCCGAAAGTCGCCGCGCGCGGGACGGCACGGGGCGCGCACCGGGCGGGCTGTCTTGCGGGCTAACATTTCGCAATCCAATCAGAATGATTCATTGATCTTCGCGCTCGGACGCTGTGCTATATTTCCGGCTGAAATTATTAATCTCCGAGCGGTTGAGTTAAGCGCAGACTTACATCGTCGAAGGGGCAGAAACGTGTCTGTAGGGCAGGATAGCCGACTGCGAAAACTTCTCAACGCGACCAGCCTTCAGGGCATCGCCATAGGCGTCGCGCTCGGCGCGGCCATCGGT
Organism: Pyrinomonadaceae bacterium; assembly: GCA_035644995.1. GTDB lineage: Bacteria > Acidobacteriota > Blastocatellia > Pyrinomonadales > Pyrinomonadaceae > JAIVJZ01. Next base: position 1,370 of record DASQNL010000681.1, read on the forward strand.
ATCGGCGGCTACACCTTCATCTACGCCAAGGGCTATTCCTACCTCACGAACGACCCCGGCGCATGCGCCAACTGCCACGTTATGCAGGAACAGTACAGCGGTTGGGTCAAGTCTTCCCACCGCGCCGTCGCCGTCTGTAACGACTGCCACACGCCGGCCGGTACGTTCGGCAAATACTACACGAAGGCATCGAACGGCTTCTGGCACTCCTTCTATTTCACGACGGGGACTTTCCCCGAACCGATCCGCATCAGGGCGCGCAACCGCGAAATCACGGAGCAGGCGTGCCGCAAGTGTCACACGGAGATGGTCGAGTCCATCGGCGGAGTGCACAGCGGCAACTCAAGCGACGTGTCGTGCGTGCGCTGCCACACTCAGGTCGGCCACCTCCGTTAAACGGTCGAGTTTGAAACCAGACGAACAAGGTAACCGAACGCTATGGCTGAGAGAGAGCAAGAGACACAGGCACGGGAAGAGAAACCCTCGCGGTGGGGCAGACGCTCCTTCAAACTG
>DASQNL010000682.1:0-5920 GCA_035644995.1 Pyrinomonadaceae bacterium
CTTGTCACCTGTCGCTTGTCACGGCTTTTCCGGTTCCTCCATGCACACCGTCGTGCCGACGCCGACCTCGCCCATGACGACCCGCATGATGTTGCCGTGGGTGCGCATGTTGAAGACGACGATGGGCAGCCGGTTGTCCATGCACAGTGAGATGGCCGAAGCGTCCATCACCTGTAAACGCTGCTCCAAAACTTCCTGATACGTGATGCAATCGTAGCGGGTGGCGGTCGCGTCCTTCATCGGGTCGGCGTTGTAGATGCCTTCAACCTTCGTCGCCTTCAAGATCACTTCGGCCTTGATTTCGAGCGCGCGCAGGGCGGCGGCCGAGTCGGTCGTAAAATACGGGTTGCCCGTGCCGCCCGCGAAGATCACGACGCGCCGCTTCTCCAGGTGGCGCACGGCGCGGCGGCGGATAAACGGCTCGGCCACTTCCGGGATGTTCAAGGCGGAAAGTATTCGCGTGTGAACGCCCGCCGTCTCCAAGGCGTCTTGCAGCACGCAGGCGTTCATCACGGTCGCGAGCATGCCGATGTAATCCGCGCTCGAACGATCCATGTTGCCCGCGCTCTTTGAGACGCCGCGAAAGATGTTGCCGCCGCCGACGACAATCGCCACCTCGACGCCCCGGTCGTGGACGGCCTTCACCTCTTCGGCCACCGTGCGCGCCACGTCAACGTCAACGCCGTAGTTCTGCGCGCCCATCAAAGCCTCGCCGGAGATTTTTAAAAGTATCCGGCGATAGGCGGGCGCGCTCCGGTCGGCCATCTGTGTCTCGACTGTGCTCATTCGTGGACTCTTCGATTGCGGAGTTCGGATTGCGGATTAAAAAGCAGCTTGTCTTAACCCGCCGCAATTCCGCGTCAGCTTCCCGCGAGCGCGGCCACTTCGTTGCCGAAATCCTCGTCGCGCTTCGCCAGTCCCTCGCCCATTTTATAACGCGCGAAACGGCGCACGGTAATGCGTTCGCCCGTCTTCGACACTCTCTCCGTCAGCAGGTCGCCGACGGTCTTCGCCGGGTCTTTGACGAACGGCTGGTCGAGCAGGACGGCCTCCTCGTAGAACTTGTTCAAGCGGCCTTCGACGATCTTGTCGATCACGGCGTCGGGCTTGTTGGCGTTCTTCGGATCGTTCTTGGCCTGCGCGCGCGCGATCTCGCGCTCCTTGTCGATGTCTTCCGCAGGGACTTCCTCGCGCGTCACGTAGCGCGGCTCGGCCGCCGCCACGTGCATCGCGATGTCCTTGATGAGCGATTGAAACTCTTCAGTGCGCGCCACGAAATCGGTCTCGCAGTTGACCTCGACGAGCACGCCGACCTTGCCGCCCATGTGGATGTAAGAGCCGACCGCGCCCTCGGCCGCGACCCGGCCTTCCTTCTTCTTCGCCGACGCGAGGCCGCGCTTGCGCAGCAACTCGATGGCCTGTTCCTCGCTCCCCTGCGCCTCCGTCAGCGCGTTCTTGCACTCCATCATCCCCGCGCCCGTCTTCTCGCGCAACGACTTCACCGCTGCCGCTGTAATCTCTGCCATGATTGCTCTCCTCGGAAAACCGTCAGTAGTCAGTAGTCCGTTGTCCGTTGCATGTGCTGAACGACCTGACGCTTAATCTTTAGCAGTTAAGCCGATATAAGCACGAATAAACAACTGACCACTGACCACTGACGAATATCTAAAATAAAGCGCAGCCCGGCGGTGTATCCGCTGTTGGAGGCTGCGCTCACCGAAAAATCGAACTGAACTTGGTTGTAAATTACTTTGCGACGCCGACCGACTCCGCGCCCTTCGTCTGATGGGCATCGTCCGGGCGGGGCAGCGTGGATTCATCTTCGCCGCCGCCGCTCGCGCCGCGCACCGGCGCGCCCGTGCCTTCAACCGGATGATCGCCGATGCTGTCGGGCTGTTGTCCCGTGCGGCCGAAACCGATGTTGCCGGCAACGGACACTTGCGTCTCCGGCGAAGGCGCGCTCGCGCCCATGTCGGTGTAGTTCTGGGCTTCGCGGCCGGGGTCGCGCGCCGTGGTGACGCTTGATGTGCCGTCGCCGCTCGCGCTCAGGGAATTTCTAGTGCCCGTGTCGGTGGTCGCGCCGCCGGCCATCGCTCCGGCGTCAACTTCCGCGCCGTCTTCATCCACAGCCTTCGAGCGCATCTCCTGCCCTTCGACCACCGCATCGGCGATGCGCGAGGCGAAGAGACGCACGGCGCGCAGCGCATCGTCGTTGCCGGGGATCACGTAATCGATGCCCTCGGGCGAGCAGTTGGTGTCGACGACGGCGATGACGGGGATGCCGAGGCGGTTCGCTTCCTGCACCGCGATCTCTTCCTTGCGCACGTCGATGATGAAGAGGGCGTCGGGCAGGCGCGTCATGTTCTTGATGCCGGAGAGGTTCTTCTCCAGCGTCTCGCGCTCGCGGTCGAGTTTGATGCGCTCTTTCTTGGTGAGCATTTCGTAGCGGCCGTCCGTCTGCATCGCTTCGAGGTCGCGCAGGCGTTTGATCGACTTCTGCACGGTCTGGAAGTTCGTGAGCAGGCCGCCGAGCCAACGCTGGTTGATGTAATACTGGTTGGCGCGCGAGGCTTCTTCACGGATGGCGTCTTGCGCCTGTCGCTTCGTGCCGACGAAGAGGATGGTGCGCCCGCGATCTTCCGAAGACATGTTCGTGACGAACCCGATGGCCTCGCGAAACATCTTCTGGGTCTTCTGCAAATCGATAATGTTAATGCCGTTGCGCTCGCCGAAAATGTATTCCTTCATCTTCGGATTCCAACGCCTGACCTGATGGCCGAAGTGGACGCCGGCCTCCAAGAGTTCCTTCATTGTTACCGTGACTGCCAAAAGTGAGCCTCCTTAGGTGATTGGTTTAATGTACTCGCCGTGCCCGTTCGCCATCTCCCCGAAGGGAGTCGCAACCAACCCGGACAACGACAATGGATTGACGACAGTGAGAGGGGATAAGTGATGGGTGATAGGAGAAAAACTTCTCATCACCTATCACCCATCACTTATCACCGGATTATTACCGTTTCGAGAACTGGAAGCGTTTGCGTGCGCCCTTCTGCCCGTACTTCTTGCGTTCCTTGATGCGGGGGTCGCGCGTGACGAGACCGGCCTGCTTCAGGGTGGGGCGAAGTTCGGCGTTGAACTCCATCAGGGCGCGCGTGATGCCGTGGCGAATCGCTCCGGCCTGACCGGCGGGGCCGCCGCCGGCGACGTTGACGAGGATGTCGAACTTCGACGCCGTCTCGGTCAACTGCAAGGGCTGGCGGATGACCATGCGCAACGCCTGATTGGGGAAATACTGATCGAAGTTTTTCTTGTTGACCTGAATCTCGCCCGAGCCGGGGCGCAGGTAGACGCGCGCCGTCGAAGTCTTGCGCCGTCCCGTTCCGTAATACTGAGTGTCAGCCACGATGTTTCGTCCTTAGAAATCTGAAAAGGTGTTGGATTACTGGTGCGCCAGTTGTCCCGTGCTCGGATCGAGCGCGAGCGGTTCGGGCTTTTGCGCCGTGTGCCGGTGGTTGGCGTCCGCATAGACTTTGAGCTTCTTGCCCATCGCGCGCCCGAGCTTGTTTTTCGGGAGCATGCCGCGCACGGCGAGTTCGATGACGCGCTCAGGGTGCTTCGCGAATTGATCCTTGACGCTGATTTCGCGCAGGCCGCCCGGATAGAGCGTGTGATGGCGATAGACCTTCTGCTCGGCCTTCGAGCCTTTGAAGACGGCCTGGCGCGCGTTGATGACGATGACGTGATCGCCCATGTCCAGAAACGGCGTCCACTGCGGGTTGTTCTTGCCCGACAAAATGCGCGCCACTTCCGTGGCGAGCCGCCCGACCGTCTGCCCCGCCGCATCAACGACGTACCATTTGCGTTTTTCTGCGAGACCTTGCCCGCTGGGAAAGTATGTTGACATAGATAACTCTCTCGGAAAATAGCGTCTGAAACGCGAACGAGTAGAATACTTAACGGGGCGGAAAATTGTCAAGTTAAAGAGCGCGGTTAAGTGCGTGAGGCGCGACGATTTGCCGCAACATTCGTCACAACTGTTAACTGCCGCCGCCCTCTCGCGTCTAGGGCAAAAGAGGCTCTCAGGTGGTCGCACCTGGAGAGCCTCTTTTTAGAGTCTTTGAGAGTCTTTAGAGTCTAAGGGGTCGAACGCGCTTACGGCTTGTCGTCGGTCGAGGCCGGGTTCGGATTGCCCGTGTTGCGCTTCAACTTCGGCGGCGCATCCTTCTGGTCTTTCTGGTCGCCCGTGCCGGTGGGCGCGTCGGTCGAGGCCGGCGTGCGGCGTTTGAGCGTGGGGCGGCGCGGCCCGTCCTCGCCGCCGGCAATGTCGCCGGCGGTCGAAGCCTTCGCGTTCGAGAGGCGCAGCAGGCGTCCTTTGACGCGCTGAAACTCCGACGTGCTCACAACGTACTCTTCGCGTTCCGGGAAACGTGAGACGAGCACCTGCGAGGCCTGAAGTCGTTCGGCCGATTGCGGGTGCGAGGCGAAAGTCTTGGCGAGGAAGCCCGGCTTCTTCTTGTTCTTGGAAGCGAGTTTTTCAAACATCGTCGCCATGGCGTTCGGGTCGTAACCGGCGGCATAGAGATATTGGGTGCCGAGACGGTCGGCTTCCGATTCCGCGCTGCGGCTGAACTTCGAGAACAGCGCGGCCAAACCGAAGCCCGCCGTGTTCTGGTAGATCAGACCGGGGATGCCGCCGAGGAAGATCGAACCGGCCATCGCCAGTCCCTGATAAAGATTGGCCTTGGCGATATTTTCCATCGCGTGGCGCGCGGCCACGTGCGCGATCTCGTGCGCCATCACGCCCGCGATCTCCGCCTCGTTGTCGGCGGCCAGAAGCAGACCCTTGTTGACGTAGAAAAAGCCGCCGGGCAGGGCGAAGGCGTTGACTTCGTCCGAGTCGATGACTTTGATCGTGAAGGGGATTTTCGCGTCCGAGTGGAGCACGACGTTCTGCCCGACGCGGTTGACGTATTCGGTAATCACCGGGTCTTCGATGAACTTCGCCTGCCGGTCGACTTCCGCCGCGAGTTCGCGCCCGAAGTTGACTTCTTTCTCAATCGAGCCGCTCATCGAGGCGATCAGGCCGCCGTTGAGCTTGCGCTTGCCGATCTGGTTGGGGTCTTCGTCGGTGGAAAGCGGCTTGCCCTTGGCGATTTCCGCCTTCTGCTTGGCGGCGGCGGCTTCGGCGGCGTCTTCCCGATCCTGCTTGGCGGCGGCCTCTCTGGCCTTCTGTTCGGCGGCCGCTTTTTCGCTCGCCGAGGCCTGTTTCTGCGGCGCGGCGAGCGCGGCGGACGAGCCTCCGGCAACGACGATGAGCGCCCAGACGAGCGCGAGAGCCGTGATACGGCGTGCGATTTGATTGAACATGGCGGAAAATCTCCAGAATTTCATCGAACAACTAATGGCCGCCGGGGAGTGTTGCTCATCCCTGTTGTCAGGCCGAAGTCGCCGAAAAGTATTCGTGCGACGTGAACTTTCCGATGCGTTAGGGGCGCGCTCGCGGCTATTGGCGGTAACATCCGCGACGGCGGAGGCATTACCCGCGGGCGGCGTTAAAAAGCGCGTCACTCTTTGATGCGGGCTGACGCGCAAGTGGTTGCGCAGCGGGCGCACGGCGGGGTCGCCGCCCGTAAAAATCCGTCAAGATAAACCGTTGTCCGTTGGTTGTCGTCGGGCGCATTATAACAGCGCGCGGGCAAAAGTATAGGGTTTGCGGCACGCGCGGCGCGCGTCAAAGTATATTGATTGCGCCGCTTCGCGCGCGCGTGGTAGAGTCGAAAGTGCCTTGCCTGACCGCGCCGTGGCGGTGTCACGGTCTGCCATTCCTCTCTCTCCATTGCAAGCGGATGAAACGAACACAAGATAAGATCAAGGACTTCGTTGAGCCGCAGGAGTTCGACGACCTGCGGGACTTCGCCGC
>DASQNL010000683.1:0-2986 GCA_035644995.1 Pyrinomonadaceae bacterium
CGGTGTCGTGCGAGCGGCGCAGGCGGTTGATGATGGGGTGCGAAATTTTGTTGACGGTGGACATCAGCAAGGCTTCGACGGCGCGCTCCTGTTCGGGCGTCAGTTCGCCGAGGCGGGTGCGCTGGCGTTTGAGTTCGGCCAGCGCGATCTCTTCCAACTTCTGCCGGAGCGCGGCCACCGTCGGGCCGAGATCGAGCGAGCGCAGGGCTTGTTGAAACTGCATCACCTCGGATTCGACGATCAACTCGGCGCGCTCGGCTTCGCGTTCGCGCTCGCGGATGTTGGAGGCGACGACCGCTTCCAGATCGTCCACGTCGAAGACGAAGAGATTGTCGAGTTCGCCGACCGCCGGATCGACGTTGCGCGGCACGCTGATGTCTATGAAGAAGGCCGGACGCTGCCGCCGCGCCGCCAGAGCCGTGCGCGCCATCTCCTGCGTCACGACGTATTCGTCGGCGGCCGTCGAGCAGACGACGATGTCGGCCTCGGCCAGATGCGCGGGGAGCGTTGAGAAATCGAGCGCGGTGCCTTTGATCTTGCTGGCGAGTTGTTCGGCGGTCTGGAGGGTGCGATTGGTGACGAGGATGCGCGATGCGCCCGCGCTCGCCAGGTGTTGCGCGGCGAGTTCGGCCATCTCGCCCGCGCCGATCACGAGCACGGTCGTGCCCTTGAGCGAGCCGAAGATTTTGCGGCCGAGTTCGACCGCCGTGAAACTGATCGAGACGGCCGAGGCGGCGATGCCCGTCTCCGAGCGCACGCGCTTGGCGACGTGCAGCGCGTGATGCACGAGCCGGTGGAGGACGCGCCCCGCCGTGCCCGCCGTGACCGCGTTCGAATAGGCGCGGCGCACTTGGCCGAGCACCTGCGGCTCGCCGACCACCATCGAATCGAGCGAGGAGGCGACGCGGAAGACGTGGCGCACGGCCTCTTCGTCGGCGTGCATGTAGAGGTGTTCGCCGAAAAACGCGCCCGGCACGCGGCGCGTCTCGCTCAGGAAGGAACTGATGCGCGCCGTGCCCTCCCGGCCGCTCACGCCGCGCGTCGCCGCCAGCACTTCCACCCGGTTGCAGGTGGAGACGATCAAGCCCTCGCTAATCAACTCGCCGTCAACCAGCGTCTGCAAAGTCTCGGCGCACGCTTCGTCCGTAAAGGCCAGACGCTCGCGCACCTCGACCGGCGCAGTCTTATGATTGAGTCCGACGAGAATGATTGACATAAAAAGCTGTCCGTTGTCCGTTGTCCGTAGTCAGTTGTCCGTTGTTTTTCGTCTGGCCGCAGTCGATGCGTTCATCTTTAGCAACTCGTGTGGGAGCCACATGCAACTGACAACTGACTACGGACAACTGACGTTTTATCCGAAGACGTGATAGCCGCCCATGAGGCGCGTGCCGAGAAAGGTGAAGAGGACGAGGCCGAAACCGGCGACGCCGACGAGCGCGCTTTTGCGCCCGCGCCATTGGGTGCGGTAGTGAATCATGGTCAGGTAGAGCAGCCACGTGATGAGCGCGAAGACTTCCTTCGGGTCGTTGTGCCAGATGCGCCCGGTCTGTTGCGAAGACAGGATCGCGCCGGTGACGATGCCGAGCGAAAGAAGCGTGAAGCCGATGCCGGCGGCGGTCGAGCCGATGTCGTCGACGGTCGTCAGCGACGGCAGGCGATGAAAGAGCGCGGAGAAAGTCTTGAGTTTCAACTCGCGCTCCTGCCAGAGATACATCGCGCTCGCGGCGAAGACGACGAAGAAGGCGGCGTAGGAAAAGATCAGGAGCGTGGTGTGGATGGGGAAGACCCAACCGGCCGCGCCCGCCGCCACCGTCCCGACGCGCGCGTCGGCCGAAGCGCGCACGAGCATCGCCGCCGTCACGAGAAACGCCACGAGCGGCATCAGGAATGTGCCGAGAGCTTTAACCTGATAGCGAAAGTGCGCCAGCCCGTAGGCGACGACGAGCGTCCAGGCGAGAAAAGATAAGGTCTCGCGCAGGCCGAACAGCGGGTAGCGGCCGTCCCGTATCCAGTCGCGCAGGAAGGCGGCGGTGTGCAGCGCGAAGCCGACTCCGAGCGACCCGACGGCCACGCGCTCGACCGAGCGACGCTTGTAGGCGAACGCCAGAATCGCGTGGACGGCGGCGTTGACGTAGGCGGCTAAAGCTGCGAGCAGGAGATAATTCATTCGGAGGTCGAAGAACCGAGTCGAAACCTTCTGGCGGCATTGTACGGGATGTGGGAAAACGGCCGCAAGCCGACAATTCCGGGGCGCGCTGTTGTCACGAAACGCCAAGACGTGAGAAACTTCCAGACGTGCTGACCCGCCGGCCGCCAGTTAATTTCGAGACTTCAGTATCAAGGGTGACGGAAGATGCCTGACCGCACCGAGGCCTGGCAACTGCTCTGCGAATACACGAAGGGCGACGGTTTGCGCCGCCACGCGCTCGCCGTCGAGACGGCCATGCGCGCCTGCGCCCCGCGCTACGGCGGGGCGGAAGCCGACGTTGACGAATGGGGCATGGTCGGACTCCTTCACGATTTCGACTACGAGATGTTCCCCGGCGCGGACGAACACCCCTTCAAGGGCGCGACCATCCTGTGCGGGCGCGGTTATCCGGATCACTTCATCCGCGCCATCATGGGACACGCCCCCTACACGAACGTCCCGCGCGACACGCCGCTGGCGCGCGCTCTCTTTGCCACGGACGAACTCTGCGGCTTCCTCGTCGCCTGCGCGCTCGTGCGCCCGTCCAAGAGTTTGGATGACATGGAGGTGTCGTCCGTGAAGAAGAAACTGAAGGACAAGGCTTTCGCGCGCACGGTGAACCGCGAAGACATTCAACAGGGCGTCGCCGAGTTGGGCGTCTCGCTCGACGAGCACATCCGCTTCGTCATCGACGCGCTGCGCCCCGTGCAAAAAGAGATCGGGTTGAACAGTTTGACGGGATAGTTTGACGGGATATGTTTGGCGTCGCGCGGCGCGGCCTGCGCCGGTCAACGGCGC
>DASQNL010000684.1:0-4991 GCA_035644995.1 Pyrinomonadaceae bacterium
GCCGGGGTCGAATCGGCGACGGCGAAACTCCAGTGATCCACGTCCCAGCGTTTGCGCACGAGTTGGTCGAGTTCCTCGCGCGTCGTGATACGCGTGTAGCGGCGCGCGTGCCGCTCCGCGCCTTCCAGCCCGGCGGCGGCGTCGGCGAATTCGCGCGTGAGCGTTTGAAATTCCAGTTCGCGGAAGAGTTTGTAAGCGGCGAGGCGGTCGGGCGGCTTGGCGCGCAGTTGGTTGAGGTCGAGTTTGATGTTGACATCGGTTTTGATCGTGGCGAGTTCGCGCGATTGGCGGATGAGGTCGGCGTTGTCGCGCAAAGATTCGCGGTAGGTCTTGTGCTTGACCTCCTCCCAGCGGGCGAGCGCGTTCTCAATCGAGCCGAACTGTTTGACGACCGCGACCGCGCCCTTCGCGCCGATGCCGGGCGCGCCGGGGATGTTGTCGACCGCGTCGCCCATCAGGCCGAGCAAATCCACGATCTGCGCGGGCGGCACGCCGAACTTGTTTTCGACCCAACGTTCGTCGCACCACTCGACGGGCGGCACGGGTTCCTTGCGTTTGACGTTCTGCGAATTCTGCCGCATGCAGACGACGAGCGGATCGCTGACGAGCTGGCACATGTCCTTGTCGTTCGAGACGATGACGGCCTGCAAGCCCTGCTCGGCCGCCTGCACGGCGAGCGCGCCGATCACATCGTCGGCCTCGAAGCCGGGAACGCTCAGGATGGGCACGTTGTAGGCCTCGCAGACGCGCATGATGAAGGGAATCTGCGACGTGAGTTCGTCGGGCATCTCGGCGCGATTGGCCTTGTAGCCGACATCCATCTCGTGTCGAAACGTCGGCACTTCGGATTCGAAGACGGCGGCGAGATAGTGCGGCTGCTCGTCGGCGAGAAGTTTGCGCAGCATGTTCGTGAAGACGAAGACGGCCTGCGTGACCTGTCCCGTGCTGCTCGTCAAAGGTTCGGTGCGCGCCCCCATCGGCGCGAAGAACGCGCGGAAGATGTGCGAGAAGGAGTCTATGAGAAAGACGCGCTCGGGCGGCGTCTCTCCGGCGGCGGATTTTTTACTCGGCATTAGTCATGGATGATATGAGAAGCGTTGACGGGTGACAAGATAAAACCGTGAATCTTCAATCGTCAATCGTGAACAGACTTAAGACGGGGTTTTCTCTTTACGATTGACCATCTCACGATTCACGGCCGTTCGCGTGTGGCGCATCCGCCGCAGTCGGGGCGGGGCGGGTGTGGCGCGCGCGCCACAGCTTACGCGGCGGGGGCGGCGGCCGGGTCGCTGTTTGGGCGGTAAACGGGCGCGGGCGCGTCGCGGCACGGGCGTTGCCGTCGATATTGTCGTTCTGCAACGGCACATAGTGAGACTCCTCGTTCAACGGCGAAAGGATTAGCGCGCACATTTGATCAAACAGACTACGATTGCCGCGCCTGTCGAGACGAGCGGGCTGGGACTGCACACGGGCGTTCCCGTCCAAGTGCGTTTGCTCCCCGCCCCCCCCGACACCGGCTACATCTTCCTCCGCACCGACCTCGACAACTTCGAGATTCCCGCCACGGTCGAACACGTCGCGCACTCCAGTTATGCGACGACCCTGATGCGAAAAGGGGTGACCCTCTCCACGGTCGAACACCTGCTCGCCGCCCTGCGCGGCGGCGGCGTGGATAACGCCTACGTCGAAGTGGACAACCTCGAACTTCCGATCATGGATGGTTCGGCCGAAGCGTTCACCGAATTGATCGAGCGGGTCGGCATCGCCGAACAACCGGCGACGCGGCTCGCCCTGCGCGTGCGCCGGACGGTTTCCGTGGCCGACGGGATGCGCCGGATGAGCGTCGAGCCGTGCGAGGGTTTCGAGATCGATTGCATGATCGATTTTCCGCACCCGCTCATCGGCCGGCAGCACATGCGTTTCGACGCTCTCGAAGCGAGCGCCTTCGGGCGCGAGATCGCCTCGGCGCGCACGTTCGGTTTCACCGAAGAGATCGAAGCCCTGCGCCGCGCCAACTTGATCCGCGGCGGCTCGATTGACAATGCCATCGTGCTCACGCCCGAAGGGATGTTGAACCGGACGGGCTTGCGTTCGCGCGACGAGTTCGTGCGCCACAAGATTCTCGACATCATCGGCGACTTCGCGCTGCTCGGCATGCCGCTGCTCGGTCGCCTGCGCGCCGAACGCAGCGGCCACCTCTTTCACGCCATGTTGATGACGAAACTGCTGCGCGACGACGCGGCGTGGGAAGTGGTGGACATGCCCGTCGCCGTTTATGCGCACGGCGATTAGACCCGGCCGCCGCCGCCGCAAAATATCTCCCGGCGATATTTGACTGCGCCGCGCCGTTCGTCGTACAACTTCCTGCGCGCGCCCCGGCGCAAGCGGCCACCACCACACAGTTTGTTCCCCCTGAAAAGAGTTTCTATGTCAACGAACGCCACGCGGACGACCGCCCTTCCGCCCGCAACCGAACCGGAACAAACGCCCCGCTTCACGCTCGACGCGCTCACGCACGCGCTCGCCGCGCTGACCCGCGCGCCCACGCAAACCGAACTCGACGCGCTGTTGCGGCGGTTGGAATTAGACCCCGAAGAGTTGCGCCCGCACCTCGGTTTCAAGCCGCACACCTACACGCGCCGGCGCGTCTTTCGCAGCGACCTGTGCGAGATGCTCGTCCTCTGCTGGCTGCCCGGACACCGCACCGCCATCCACGATCACAACGGCTCCTACGGCGCGATTCTCATCTGCGAAGGCGCGATGGCGGAAGAGATTTTCGCTTTGAACGAGGCGGGCGAAGTCGTAACGGCGGAGACGCACACGCGCGCCGCGGGCGAGGTGGCGGGGACGGACGTGCCCGACATACACCGCATCGGCAACGCCTCGGACGGCGAGCAACGGATGGTTACGATCCACGTCTACGCGCCGCCGCTACGCGTCATCAACACCTACCAACTCGGCAGCGCGGCGGTCGGCGAATGTTGGCCGGACGATCCTAGTAATCCCGCCAACGTCTGAACCGCAACTTCACGCGTCCACGCTTTCACGCGATTTCGCCGGTCATTTTTTCCCCGGCCTTGAACTCCGCGATCACTTCTATCAGCCCCACGATATTCCGATTGAATTCGGGCAACTCTTCGGCGGGAACCCACAACTCCTGATGAATCGACCCGCCGACCGTCTGACGCTCGTAGCGTTCGATAAACTCCGTGCGCACCTGAAAGCGCGTGACGTAGCCGCTGCGCCCGGCGTCGAGCTTCGCGTTCCAGTCGCGCGCGATCTGCGTGGCGTATTCCTCGTTGAGCACGGGGTAGAAGATGGGTTGTTCGGGCAGGCGCGGCGGAAATTCCCGAAAGCCGCTCTCGCGGATCAGGCGCAATTCCTTTTCGCCGACCGGGCGGTAGAGGGTCGTGGTTTTCTCCTCGAACATTTGCGCGGCTACTCCTCGCGCACGAACTCATACACGATCCGAAGGCGCAGTTCGTTCGGCAGGACTTCGTGGCGCACCTCTCTGGCGCGCAGGCGAAGCGTGCCGCCGCTGCCCGTCTTCGTCATCGGCAAACGCGCGGAGAGTTGTTCGGCGCGCAGGATTTCCACCGGGTTGAAGCGCGCGTCGAGCGCGTCCTGCACGAGTCCCGCGAGGCCGTCGCCGAAAAGTGTCGGAACTTTCTTCAAATGCACCGCCGTGACTTCGACGCGCGCCGTGAGAGCCTGTTTCGACCCGTCGAAACTGAGTTTGAGATTCGTGTCCGCCCAGCCTTCAAACTTGAGACAGCCGATGAGCGGCGCGTTGTAACTGCCACGGAAGGCGACGGGCGCGAGAATCCGTCCCGTCTGAAAACGCACCGCCGTGCGCGTGCCGTTCATCTCGCGCAAGAGGGCGATCTCGCTCGCGCAATTTTTGCCCGCGCCGCCGCGCCCGGCGAGCGGGAAGGTGGGCGGGTTCGGCAGCGTGAACATCGCTTCGACGAGCGCGTTGAAAATCTGCTCGTTCAACGACACGGACACTTCGCCCGCCGGGATCGCTTTCATCTCGCGCGGGCGCGTCGGCTCCTGCATCACGTGCGCGACGGCGGGCGGCGCGGCGGCGACCAAGAGGCCGAACGCGCACCAAAAGGCGACGACGGCGCAAAGAAACTCGCGTCGTGAATCGAACTTGGGGCGCGACGAGGGAGAAGTCGAAAGCGTCGGGAAGGTTGAAACCGCCGGGAAGGTTGAAAGCGTCGGGGTTGCTCCTGTGTTCTTATTCATCCTTGATCTTTCCTGCCTCCGCTGCTGCCGTTCAGATTCCGCTCCGCACGATGTCGTGCAGCCGCAGCAGCCCGACGCAGTTCCCCGCCTCGTCAACCACGGGCAGGACGGAGATTTGCGAAGGGCGGTCTTCCATCAGTTGCAGCGCGGCGTAGGCCAGCATGTCGGGCGAGGTCGTCACGGGGCCGGGCGTCATCACTTCGCGGCTCGTGAGCGTTTCGAGGTCGGCGAGGCGGGAGCGTTCGAGCGTGCGGCGCAAATCGCCGTCCGTGATGACGCCCGCCAGTTGCCCGTCCTCGGCGAGGACGTTGACCGCGCCCAAGCCCCCGCGCGTGATCGCCTGCACTACTTCCAGCAGCGGCGCGTGCGACGCAATCGTCGGATTCCGCGCGCCCCCGTGCATCACGTCGCCGACGCGCAGCATCAGCCGTTTGCCGAGACGCCCGGCCGGGTGGTTGAGCGCGAAATCTTCGGGCGTCAGTTTCTTGCAATCCATCAAGGTCAGCGCGAGCGCGTCGCCGATGGCGAGCGCGACGGTCGTGCTGGTCGTCGGCGCGAGGTTGAGCGGGCAGGCTTCTTTGTCCACGGAGGCATCGAGGCAAACGTCGGCGCGCGCGGCGAGCGTCGAGCGCAGGTTGCCGACGACGGCGATGATGGCCGCCCGCCGGTGTTTGAGAAACGGCAGCATCGCCAGTATCTCGTCCGTCTCGCCGCTGTTGCTGATCATGATGACGATGTCG
>DASQNL010000685.1:0-4418 GCA_035644995.1 Pyrinomonadaceae bacterium
GCGATGCGCGCGCCCGCCTCGTGCGCCAGATGAATGCAATCCTCCAACGTTACGCCGCGCACCGGCACAAAGGGCAGCACATCGAGCGCGCCGACGCGCGGGTGGACGCCCGCGTGCTGCCTTAAATCGATCAACTCGGCCGCGCGCGCCGCCACGCGCACCGCCGCCTCGACGATTGCTTCCACCCCGCCGACGAACGTGATGACCGAACGGTGATGATCCGCATCGACGTGCGTATCGAGCACCGCCGCGCCCTCAACCGATTCGACGGCTTCCACCAGCCGCGCGATCACTTCCGGCCTGCGCCCCTCGCTAAAGTTCGGCACACACTCGACGATGCGTTCCAACCGTGTCTCCTCTCAAGCCCTTCCCGGCCGTCAACCTTGACGCTGCGCGCCTGCGCCCGCAAGTTTTACTCGTGCTCCGCGCTCGCCGCCACGTTGAGGTCGAGGCGGAACACCAGCATGTCGCGCACGACGAGGCCGTGCTCGTAGACGGGTTCGTCGTAATACCAAAAGTAATCATGGCGAATGTGATCCGCTCTGAAGCCGCACTTCTGGTAGAAGATGATGTTGGCCGCGCTGGTCGTGCTCGTGCCGACGATGATCTCCGGCTTGCCGCGTCGGCGCGCTTCGGCCACCAACCACGCGACGAATTGCTTGCCGAGTCCCGCGCCCTGCCGCTCACGAAGGATCGCCAGTTCCAACATCTCGCACGGGTCGCGTCGCCAGCGCACCGAGGCCGCTCCGGCCAAGCGTCCGTCAACGTCCATCCGGTAGAGCGTGTCGCTCAGGTTTTTCAGTCCCCAGCGGAGCGCGCTCGCGGAAGGCTCCGCCAGCAGGAGCAGCGGAAACAGCGTTTCGAGTTCGTCCCGGCGCGCTTCGCGGATGACGGGCGTCATGGCCTGGAGTTAGAGAGTCCTCGCGCTGAAGGTGTCGCCCTGGCGGATGTCGCCGGTTTCGTATCCTCTTTTGAACCAGCGGACGCGTTGCTCGGAACTGCCGTGCGTGAACGAATCGGGGACGACGTAGCCCTGCCCCTGACGTTGCAGCCGGTCGTCGCCGATTGCGCTGGCCGCGCCGAGCGCCTCCTCGATGTCGCCGGGTTCGATGATGCCGCGCCGCGCCGCGTAGTGCGCCCAGACGCCCGCGTAGAAATCGGCCTGTAGCTCCAGCCTGACGGAGAGCTGGTTAGACTCTCGCTCGCTCGCGCGCCGCTGCCGCGCGTCCACCTGTTCCATCGTGCCGAGCAGGTGTTGGATGTGATGGCCGACCTCGTGCGCGATCACGTAGGCCTGCGCGAAGTCGCCGGGCGCGCCGAGCCGCGTCTTCATGTCGCGGTAGAAGGAGAGGTCTATGTACACCTTCTCGTCGCCCGAACAGTAGAAGGGGCCGACGCTCGCGCCCGCCACGCCGCAGGCCGAACGCGTCTCCCCCGTAAAGAGCGAGAGCTTCGGCTCGCGGTAACGCTTGCCCGCTTGTTGAAAGATCGTGTTCCACACGTCTTCCGTCTCGGCCAGCACGACCGATGAGAACTGCTTGAGTTCGTCTTCCTGCGGGTTGACCCGGCGCGTGGCCTGCGTCCCCTGTGCGGGATTGCCGCCGCCCTGGCTTTGGTCGAGCAACTCGCGCGGGTCTGCGCCGAACAGCAGCGCGAGCACGACCAAGACAATGGTGCCGAGTCCGCCGCCGACGGCCATCCCGCCGCGCGACACGCCCCGCCGATCCTCCACGTTCGCGCTTTCACGCCGCCCTCTCCAACGCATATTGTTAAGCTCCCCTCCACCGCCCCTCAAACTCTGTGAATATGTTTTTGATTATAACTTCCCGCCGCCCGGACGGGCGATTTAATTTGCGTGCGCTCGGCGGCGACGGGTGGACATCGGAAGCCGCGATTCAACGACCGGCGTCGGAACGGGTTCAGCTTTCCCGCGAGAAAGGGCTTGCACCTGCTAGAATCATCCGCAGCCAAGGTTCGGCGGGAAGGAGGGCTGACTCAAGATTATGAACACGATCCACATTCTCGGCCTCGCGCTCGGCACGGCATGGACTTCCGGCATCAACCTCTATGCAACCGTGGCCGTGCTCGGCCTACTTCAACACTACAAACTCGCGCATCTCCCCGGCGGCCTTCACGTTTTAGACAACCGGCTCATCATCGGCGTCGCGCTGTTTCTCTATACGGTCGAGTTCTTCGCCGACAAGATTCCTTATGTGGATACGATCTGGGATGCGGTGCATACGTTCATCCGCGTCCCGGCGGGAGCGGTCATGGCGGCGGCGGCGACTTCCGACATCAACTCTTCAGTCCAGATCATCGCGCTGCTCGTCGGAGGAGGACTCGCGCTCTCGACCCACGGAACGAAAGCGACGCTGCGCGCCGGGGCTAATCTGAGTCCGGAGCCGCTGACGAATTGGTCGCTCTCCGTGCTGGAAGATGTCGTCGCCATCGGCGCGGCCGCGCTCGCGGTGTTCAGCCCGATTGCCCTCCTCGCGCTCATCCTCGTCTTTCTCCTGCTCCTCGTCTGGATACTGCCGAAGGTGTGGCGGCGCGTTCGCCGGATGCTGAAAGCCGCCGGTGATTTTTTCGGCGGGCGAACCGTGGCGGCTCCTTGAAATAACCGTCCGCCGCCCTCAACCGCATACGCCGGCCACTCTAGCCTCCCGACCCGGTGAGGGACGTGAGATGTCGGATGCTAGAATGCGCGGGCGGCAACTTCCGTCCGTCCGGTACAACTGACAAGTCAACCTCTCTTTTTATGTCCTCGAACCGTTTCATCAACGAACGCAAGGGCGCGTGGCAACGGCTGGAAGATTTGCTGACGCTGCTGGATCGCATGTCCCTGCGCCGCCTGCACCGCGAGGAGGTGCGCGAACTCGGCCGCATCTATCGCCGCACGTCGTCAGACCTGGCGATTGCGCGCGCCGAATCGCGCGACCCGCGTCTGGTCAATTACCTCAACAGCCTCGTCATCCGCGCGCACGGGCGCATCTATCGCGCCGGGGCGTTGGAGGGCGGAGCGCGCGTGCGCCGTTTCTTCACGCGCGACTTCCCGCGGGCGTTTCGCCGCACGTGGCGTCACACGGCGGCGGCCTGCGCCATCTTCATGGTCTTCTTCCTCGCCGGTTTTTGGGGAACGTGGCGCGACGCGGAGTTTTCCGCTCTGGCCGGAATCAGCCCCGCGTGGCGCGCCCAAAACACGGAGGCGCGCGTGCGCTGGTGGGAAACTCTGAACGAGGCCAATCAAGTGGGCGGCGCGGCCATTATGACCAACAACATCCAGGTGATGTTCTACGCCTTCGCCTTCGGCGCGCTCGCCGGTCTCGGCACGCTCTACATCATGGCCTTGAACGGCGCGAGCATCGGCGCGGTGCTCGCCCTCACCTATCGCGCCGGGTTCGGCCACGAACTCGTCGCCTTCATGGCCGGGCACGGCGTCATCGAAATGACGTGCATCTTCATCGCGGGCGGCGCGGGGCTGCTCCTGGGCGGCGCGCTGCTCATCCCCGGCGACCTCTCCCGCTTCGACTCGCTCCGCCTGCGCGGCCGCGACAGTATCCAACTCGTCGTCGGCTGCATCCCGCTCCTCGTCCTCGCCGGCATCATCGAAGGCTTCATCTCGCCCGCCCCCATCTCGCGCCTGATCAAATTCAGCGTCGCTATCGCCACCGGCCTCGCGCTCTACACTTATCTGTTGCTCGCGGGGCGCGGAGAAACCGAGGCAGGTTCCACTACAGCAAGCCGCGCTCTTTGACCCGGATGTAACTCTCAAGCAGCGCGGGCGCGAGCGTGGCGGCGGTCACGTCGAGGGCGAGGCCGCCGAGGCGTTCGACCATCCGCAGCGCGGCCTCGCGTTGGAACATGATCTCTTCGGCGACGGATTGCGTGAACAGGTCGCGCACGGTTTCCGGCGTGTCGCGCACGGCCGCCGTCAGGTCGCGGTCGCCGATGGTGGCGACGAGCGGGAGATGGCGCGGGCGCAGGAGTTTCAAAGACGCGAGCAGTTCGCGCGAGCCTTCTTCGTCAACCAAATCCGTGAGGACGACGACGAGCGCGCGCCGCTTACAGTTGGCCGCGATGTACTCGAAGGCGCGCGTGTAGGAAGGCTCGATCATCTCCGGCTCGACGGCGTGCAGGGCTTCGAGCACCGCCTCCATCTGCTCGTGCCCGCGCGCCGGCGGAATGTACGCGCCGACGCGGCGACCGAAGACGGCCAGCCCCGCGTTATCGCCGCCGCGCGCGGCCGCGCTCATCAAAGCGAGCGCGGCGTGAATGGCCGCGTCGAACTTCGACTCGGTTTCGATGCGCGCCGTCATCAATCGCCCGGCATCGAGCGCGATGAGGATCGTCTGGTCGCGCTCGATCTGGTATTGGCGCGTCGTCAAACGCCCGCGCCGCGCCGTCGCGCTCCAACTGAT
>DASQNL010000686.1:0-16694 GCA_035644995.1 Pyrinomonadaceae bacterium
GCCGCGCTCGACGGCCTGCGCATCGTCCAACTCTCGGACATCCACCACAGCCCTTTCACGGGGCGCGCGCAGGTGGAGCGCGCCGTGGAGTTGGCGAACAGTCTCCAGCCCGACATCATCGCGCTGACCGGCGACTACGTCTCGCACGAACGCGAATATGCCGCGCCGTGCGCGGAGATGCTCGGACGCCTCCGCGCGCGCGTCGGCGTCTACGCCGTGCTCGGCAACCACGACCACTGGACTGACGCCGCGCTCATCACAGACCTCTTTCGCGCCGAAGGCATCCGCGTCCTCGTCAACGAAGGCATGCGCTTCGAGCACCCGCAGCGGCCGGGCGCGTCCTTCTGGCTCGCGGGCGTGGACGACACGATGGTCGGCCTCGAAGACCTCCCGCTCGCGCTCGCGGGTTCCGCGGCGGACGAGTTGAAACTCCTGCTCGCGCACAACCCCATCGTCCTGCGCCGCGCGGCGCGCGCCGGCGTAGACCTCGTCCTGAGCGGCCACACGCACGGCGGGCAAGTCACGCTGCGCGCGGAGCGTTCGCCTTCGGGACGCCCGCGCCGACGCCTGCTGCGCGGCTTAGGCCGTCAGGGCGATACGCAAATTTACGTGACGCGCGGCCTCGGCACCGTCGTCCTGCCCGTGCGCTACGGCTGCCTGCCCGAAGTCTCTCTGCTCGAACTGCGCCGTCAGCAATAGTTTCAGGTTTCAAGTTTCAGGTTTCAGGACTGAGGTTCTTCCGTTCTTTAACTTGAAACCTGAAACCTGAAACTTGAAACCTTATGTCTTCTCGCATCTTCACCGTGCCGAATTTCCTAACCGTCATCCGCATGGTGCTGGTTCCGGTCTTCGTCACGATGCTCTATTACCAGC
The DNA here is from genome assembly GCA_035644995.1 of Pyrinomonadaceae bacterium. Lineage (GTDB taxonomy): Bacteria > Acidobacteriota > Blastocatellia > Pyrinomonadales > Pyrinomonadaceae > JAIVJZ01. The sequence continues at coordinate 874 of DASQNL010000686.1, forward strand.
GTTTCGACTGGGCGCTCGTCATCTTCGTCTTCGCGGGCTTGACCGACGGCATAGACGGCTTCCTCGCACGCCGTTTCAACCAGAAATCGCAACTCGGCACCATCCTCGACCCCATCGCGGACAAACTCCTGCTCGTCACCTCTTTCATCACCCTCTCGCTCGCCTCCATCGTCGGGCGGGGCGAACACCTCCCCGTCCCCTTCTGGGTGACGGCGGCCGTCATCAGCCGCGATGTCTTCATCGTCGTCGGCGCGGCGGCCATCAACGTCGTCACCGGCTTTCGCGGATTTCGCCCTTCGCTGCTCGGAAAAGTCAACACGGTCGTGCAAATTACGGCCATCGTGATCATCCTCGCATTGGCGCGTTTCCCCACGCTGCGCGGCTACGTCCTGCCGACCGTCTATGTCATCGTCTTCGCCTCCGCGCTGTTCTCCGGCGTCCACTACATTTTTCACGTCTCCCGCATCATGAACGAGGGCAAAACCGACCGGGAAGCCTCCGAAAATGACTGATAAACGGTGAGATAGCGAGTCTTAGCGGCTCTCGGCGCGTTTCGGGCAACGTGGCCGGGATTTTCGCAATCAAAAGTTGACAACGCGAGACTCAGATATTATATTAACGCTGTATTCAACCTATGCCTTTACTATCTGAGATTCGACGAACGAGAGTCCGCGGGCGGCGTCAGACGGCCGGGCGGGTGAGCAGGCAGAGGCGGGTCAGTTAAACAACATCTGGAGAGTGAAAAGATGAGCAAGATAATCGGTATTGACTTGGGCACGACCAACTCGGTGGTGGCCGTGATGGAAAACGGCGAGCCGACCGTCATCACCAACTCGGAAGGCGGGCGCACGACGCCCTCGGTCGTCGCCTTTACGAAGGACGGCAACCGTCTGGTCGGTCAGGTGGCGAAGCGTCAGGCCGTCACCAACCCGGAGAACACGATCTATTCGATCAAGCGTTTCATGGGGCGCGGTTTCGACGAAGTGACGGAAGAGAAGAAGCAGGTTCCCTATCAGGTGCAGCCGGCGGGCAACCGCGACGTGCGCATCAACGCGGGCGGCAAGGAGTACACGCCCCCTGAGATTTCCGCGCTCATCCTGCAAAAGATGAAACAGTCGGCGGAAGACTATCTGGGGCAAAAAGTGGACAAAGCCGTCATTACCGTCCCGGCCTACTTCAACGACGCCCAACGGCAGGCGACGAAAGACGCGGGCAAAATCGCCGGTCTCGAAGTGATGCGCATCGTCAACGAACCGACGGCGGCGGCGCTCGCTTACGGTCTCGACAAGAAGAAGGAAGAGATCATCGCCGTCTTCGACTTCGGCGGCGGCACGTTCGACATCTCCATTCTCGAAGTCGGCGAAGGCGTCGTCGAAGTGAAATCGACGAACGGCGACACGCACCTCGGCGGCGACGACATCGACGAGCGTCTGATGGAGTGGATCACGGAAGAGTTCAAACGCGATCAGGGCATCGACCTCTCGAACGACAAGATGGCCTTGCAACGCCTGAAAGAGGCGGCGGAGAAGGCCAAGATCGAACTCTCCAGCGCGATGGAGACCGAGATCAATTTGCCCTTCATCACGGCCGACGCCTCGGGGCCGAAGCACCTCGTGATGAAGCTGACGCGCGCCAAGTTCGAGCAGTTGATCGACCCGATCCTGCAACGCCTGCGCAAGCCCGTGGAAGACGCCATCGCCGACGCCAAGAAGGCGATCAAGACGGACACGCCTTTCGACGCGACCAAAGTGAACGAAGTGGTGCTGGTCGGCGGCTCCACCCGCATCCCGAAAGTGCAGGAGATCGTCAAGAGCATTTTCGGCAAAGAGCCGAACAAGTCTGTGAACCCGGACGAGGTGGTCGCCGTCGGCGCGGCCGTGCAGGCGGGCGTGCTGTCGGGCGAGAAGACGGACATTCTGCTCTTAGACGTGACGCCGCTCTCTCTCGGCATCGAAACGCTCGGCGGAGTGTTCACGAAACTCATCGAGCGCAACACGACGATCCCGACGCGCAAGTCCGAAGTGTTCTCGACCGCTTCCGACAACCAGACTTCGGTGGAGGTTCACGTGCTGCAAGGCGAGCGTCCGATGGCGGGCGACAATCGCACGCTCGGCAAGTTTCATCTCGTCGGGATTCCGCCCGCGCCGCGCGGCATGCCGCAGGTCGAGGTGACGTTCGACATCGACGCCAACGGCATCGTCAAAGTGTCGGCGATGGACATGGGCACGAAGCGCGTGCAGGACATCACCATCACGGCTTCGTCCGGTCTGTCGAAAGAGGAGATCGACCGCATGATGCGCGAGGCCGAATCGCACGCGGGCGAAGACGTGAAGAAGCGCGAAGAGATCGAGGCGCGCAACCGTCTCGACGGGTTGACCTATCAGGTTGAGAAGACCTTCAACGAGAACAAGGAGAAGCTCGACGCGGCTTCGACCACGCAACTCGAAACCGCGCTGGCCGACGCGAAGAAAGCGGTCGAAGAAGGCGGCGCGGAGCGCATGAACGAGGCCTTCAACAACCTGCAAACCGCTTCGCACAAACTCGCCGAAGCTCTCTACCAGCAGTCAGGCCAGACGGCGGCGGGCGGCGAAGGCGGCGGCGAACAGGCATCCGCCGCGGGCGCATCCGCCGGTGGCGGTCAGACGAGCGGCAGCGGCGGCGGCAGCGATGACAACGTCATCGACGCCGAATACGTTGACGTGGACGACAACAAATAAGGTTTCAGGTTTCAGGTTTCAGGTTTCAGGTTGTTTGCTGCAACTTGAAACCTGAAACTTTGAACTTGAAACTTAAGCTATGGCAAAAGAAGACTTCTACAAAGTGCTGGGCGTCGAGCGCAAGGCGAAGCCGGACGAGATCAAGAAGGCGTACCGGAGGCTGGCGAGGAAGTTTCACCCGGATGTGAATCCGGGCGACAAGTCGGCCGAGGAACGCTTCAAGTTGATCACGGAAGCGCACGATGTGCTCTCCGACCCGAAGAAGCGCAGCGTCTATGATCGGTTCGGGCAATACTCGGACAATCTGGCCGACGCGGCGGCGCGCGGCGCGGAACCGGGCGGCGCGGGGCGCGGCGCGCCCTTCGATTTCACGGGCTTCGATTGGGGCAACGCCACGCCCGGCGGCGCGGGCGGCGCGGGCGGCGGTTCGAGCTTCCGCGACATCTTCTCAGACTTGTTCGGCGGCGGCGGCGGCGCGGGCGCGAAAGCCGAGCGCGAACCGCCGCGCCCGATGCCAGAGCGCGGCGCGGACATCGAGATGCCGCTCGCGCTCTCTTTCGCGGAGGCCGTGACGGGTATGACCACGAACATCACGGTCAACCGCTCCGAGCAGTGTTCGCGCTGCAACGGCGCGGGCGACACGGGCGGCACGCCCGTCACCTGTCCCACCTGCAAGGGCGCGGGGCAAGTGCAGCGCGCGGGCGGGCGCATGCGTTTCGCACAGGAGTGCCCCGATTGCAACGGCGCGGGCAAGCGTCGCCCGCCGTGTTCGCTCTGTCAAGGCAAGGGCGTCATGCCGAAGACGGAGAGCGTGAAAGTGAGAATCCCGGCGGGCGTGGACACAGGTTCGCGCGTGCGGATTCCGGGCAAAGGCGAAGGCGGCCGGCTCGGCGCGCCGCCCGGCGACCTCTTCATCATCCCGAACGTCGGCCGCCACACGCACTTCACGCGCAAAGGCGACAACATCTATGTGACGATCCCCGTGACGGTGCCCGAAGCCGCGCTCGGCGCGAAGATCGAAGTGCCCACCGTCGAGGGCAAGGCGCAACTCAGGATTCCGCCGGGCACGCAGTCCGGCCAGAAGTTTCGCCTGCGCGAACGCGGCGTGCCCAGCTTGCGCAACCCGCAGGCGCGCGGCGACCAGTTCGTCGAAGTGCAAGTGACGTTTCCGAAAGTGATCTCGGAAGAGACCAAGGAACTCCTCAAACGCTACGCCCAACTCAACGAAGAGAACCCGCGCGTGGCGATGGGGCTGGAATAATAAGCTGTTAGCTATTAGCTTTCAGCTTTCAGTGATGGGCGCTCCGGCAGACGGAATGCACGGGCGCGGGCTGAGTGCTGACGACACGCTCAAAGCTAACAGCTAACAGCTAACGGCTAACGGCTAACAGCTTTCTTATGAAACGCAACAAGAGTCGCACCTACACGATCAGCGCGGTGGCCGAGCAGTACGGGTTGCACCAGCAAACGCTGCGTCTCTACGAACGCGAGGGACTGATCAAGCCGTCGCGCTCGGACGGCAACACGCGTCTCTACACGGACGCCGACCTCGAACGCCTCGAAGTGATCCTCTCGCTCACGCGCGACCTCGGCGTCAATCTCGCGGGCGTCGAAATCATCCTCAACATGCGCGAAAAGATGGACGCCATGCAGCGCGAATTCGAACGCTTCTTCGCCTACCTGCAATCGCACGCCGAAGAGTTTTCGTCCTTCACGAACGCGCCGCCGCCCGACGCGGGCGCGCTCGTCCCCGTCCGCCGCACCGCGAGCGTCATCCTCCAACAACGCCGCCGCCCCACTTCGCGCAGTTAATCAAGCCAACCGCAATGGACGCGGAACTGCCAGCCGCGAACACCCTACCGGGCGGCCTTCGCGCGGTCGTGATATGTTTGCAAGAGGCTTTATCCGAATACCCGACCCCATCGCTGTTTTGCCCGTATGACGCACGCCTCAAGCGGCGCGTCTCGCCCACGCGGGGCGAGACGCGCCGCTTGAGCGTCAGCCTCAGAGCGGGGAGACGCCGGGCTGACCTGCCGTCCATCATCTTCCGCTTGCGTCCGCCGCCGGGGCGGTGATACAGTGCGCGCCCTGTCGGGAGACAAACGCTGACGCTTCGCTCGCCTCAACCCACAAACGCGACGGCGTCTCAATACCAACTGTCAACGGTTCGACCGAGTGGAGCCGCGCGCATCTCTGAATCCGCGCGCCCGCCCCGCTTCGTTTACCCGACCGCGCCTCTCCGCCGACGGGCGCGCCTCACGCGGCTTACCTCTCCCGGCGCGCCGCCACAGGAGTCCGGCCAATGTATCCTCCGCACGCACGCACCAGCCTCACGCAGCATCTATTGACCTGCCTGTTTCCCGCGCTGCTCATCTCTCATCTCGTCGCGGCGCAATGCGGCGCGGCCTTCGCGCAAGACCTCGACGAGGTGAGCATCGGCGGGCGCGTCTCGGATCAAAACGGCGCGTCGGTCGTCGGCGCGAAAGTGACAGCCCGGCACGCGGCGACGGGCAGCGAACGCACCGCGCCGGTTGACGACGAGGGTCGCTACCGTCTCGTCGAACTCGCGCCGGGAGCTTACGCCGTGCGCGTCGCGGCCGAGGGCTTCGCCGAAGAGGAGCGCGCGGGCGTCGAGTTGCCGGCGGGGCGGAGCATGCGGCTTGATTTCACCTTGCGACCGGCGGGCGTCTCGGCCGCGCAGATGGTCACGACGGAGGCGGGCGAGTCGGCGTCCGTCGACACGACGCGCACCATCGTCGGCGGCACGCTGACGCGCGCGGAGACGGAGACGCTGCCGCTCGGCAGCCGCGCGCCGCTCGACCTCATCCACACGCTCGGCGGCGTGACCGAAGAACCGCTCTCGACGCGCGACCTCGCCGAAGACCGCAACCGCACCCCGGCGCGCACGCCGGAAGAAGCGGGCGCGTTCGCCCTCTCCGGCGGCGCGGCCTACTCCAACAACATCACGATTGACGGACTCGACAACAACGACGACCGCGCCGCGCGCGAACGCTTCCAGCCGTCGCTCGAAGCCGTCGCGGAGGTGCAGGTCGTCACGAATCAATTCTCGGCCGAGTACGGGCGCGCCTCCGGCGGACGCGTCAACCTGCGCACGCGCGGCGGCGCAAACGTCTTCCACGGCCGCGCCTTCTATTTCTTCAAAGACGAATCCCTGAATGCGAACACCTGGGCGAACAACGCGCGCGGCCTCAAGCGTCTGCCGCTGCAAGAACACGATCTCGGATTCACGCTCGGCGGCGCGCTCGCCTCTCCCGCGCGGCTCTCCGGCGCGCGTCGCACGGTTCAGGCGCGAGAGGACGACCCGACCGCCCCGCGCGACAGCCGCGACAGCCGCGCGACGCGCCCGCGCCATTTCTTCTTCGTGGCCGCGGAGTTTCAGACAATCCTGGACTCGACCGTGATCGACACGCTCGTCCCCGTCGTCTCGAACCCGCGTTTTCCCCTGCCCGCGCCGTCTACCCTCGCGGGGCGGCGCACGGAGGCCGCGCCCGCCGACGCGCTCTCTCAGCCCGCCGAACTCGCGCCCTTCGTCGCCGTGGTCAACACGCCGCTTCGCGCGTCGAACCTCACGGCGCGCACCGATCATAACTTTACCGGGACGCACAACGGCACGTTCCTCTACCAGCGCGGGCGCAGCCGCAACCTCCGTCAGTTCGGCGGCGGCGCGCGCCTCGCCGACGCGCTGCAAGGCCGCACGCGCCACTCTGATGCCCTCGCCTACACCGATAACTTCGTCGTCTCCCCGCGCCTCTTCAATCAACTGCGCGCGCAAGTCTCGCGCCTCGCCCCGGCTCTCGGAACCGGGGGACAACTCACGCGCCCCGTCGTTCTCATCAAGCTTGACGACCCGCTCGCGGCGGGCGAGACGTTGAATCGTTCGGGCACGCTCGTCGCGGGCGCATCCAACGCGGGCGCGAGCGACCGGCGCGAAACGCGCGTGCAAGTTCAAGACACGTTCACCATTCTCGGCGGCGCGCACACGTTCAAGTTCGGCGGCGACGTGCAACGCATCCGCTCCGCTTTCATAGACCTCTCGGACTCGAGCGGCACGTTCGACTTCACGAGCGCGGCCGGATTTTTGGCGAACGCGCCCGAACGCTTTCGCCAACGCTTCCACAACGAGTCCGCGCAGCGGAACCTCTACGCCGGACTCTTCGCTCAATTCGAATGGCAGGCGCGCGCCCATCTCACCATCACTTACGGCTTGCGCTACGAGCGCGAAACCATCCTCCGCGACCGCAACAACTTCGCCCCGCGCGCCGCCCTCGCCTACGACCCCTTTCGTTCCGGCAAGACCGTCGTGCGCGTCGGCGCGGGTCTGTTCTTCAACCGGGTCTTGTTGCGCACGATTGACGATTTCACGCTCGGCGCGGGGCGCGTCTTCTTCGACACGGACGCTTTGCGCAACCCCGCGACCGGGAAGTTGATGACCGCCGCCGAGCGGCGCGCCTTCATCGCCGCCCACTTGAGTTTCCCCACCGCGCTCGACGCCGATTCGCCCATCGTCAAACAGTTCGGCACGCTGCGGACGAACTTCACGCGCCGCCTCGACCCCGCCTTGCGCATCCCCGAAAGCTATCAGGTGAACGTCGGCGGCGAGCGCGAACTCGCGCGCGGTTTCGTCGTCGAAGCGAACTACACGTTCAATCGCGGTCTCCGTCTCTGGCGCGAGTTCAACGCCAATGCGCCGAGGCTGCCGCCCGGCTACAAAGATTTCGCCGCCTACCTGCTCTCGCGCGACTTCGCCAACTTTCGTGATGCCACGGGCGCGCGCCCGCTCTACAACACGCAGTCGGCCGGTGAACTCGTGCGCTTCACCATCGCACCGAACGGCGCGGCCAACCCGGACGCTATCGCCCGCGTCGCGGAGTTCGGCGTGCCCGTCACCGTGTTCAATCTCGACACTTTCAGTTCCGGCAGCGCGCTCGATGCCGCGCTCGGCGCGCTCAACGACCTGCGCCCAGACCCCACGCGCGGCCAAATCGAACAACTCGCCTCAATCGGCAACAGCTTCTACCACGGCTTGACCCTTGAGGCGCGCCGCCGCTTCCACGCGCGCACGGAAGGCGGCTTCAATCTTTCGCTGCGCGCCGCCTACACGCTCTCGCGGCTTATCGACGACGGCGTCGTCAACACTTCGAGCGCGCTCGTCTCCGGCGACTTTCGCCGCGAGCGCGCGCCGAGCCTGCTCGACCGCCGCCACCGCTTCGTCCTCTCCGGCACGCTCTCCGCGCCGCGCAAATTCGGGGCTTTGCGCTTCGCCACGATCCTGCGTCTCGCCACGGGCGCGCCCTTCAACGTCTCGCTCGGCGGCGCAGACCGCAATCTCGACGACGTGAGCAACGACCGCCCCGTCTTCAACGGCGACCCGCGACTCATCCGCTCGCGCCGTCCCGGCGAACCTCTCGATCCCGCGCTCGCCGCGGCCTTCTCGCTGCCCGCCATCGGGCGCACCGGCAACCTCCCGCGCAATGCCGGGCGCGGCCCCGCCCTCTTCACCTTCGACCTCAACGTTACGCGCGAGTTTCGCTTGCCGCGCCGCCTGCGCCTGCGCCCCAACATCGAGATCGACAACCTGCTCAACAAAACCGTCTACGCCTTCGGCGCGGAGTTCATCAACTTCAACGCGCTCCGCCCGGCGGCGACGCCCGAACAGCGGCAGGCGTTTCTGGATTCGTTTCTCGTGCCGACGCGCACGTTGCGCCCGCGCAGCCTGCGAGTCGGGTTGCGGCTCGATTTTTAAGCACCGTGTGAAGCGGCGTTTAGAAAAGGTCGAGGCGTTAAAAAAAGTCGAGGCCGCTTTCTCAAGTAGAAAGCGGCCTCGACCTTCGCGGGTGAAACGGCGAAACGGCTCCGACTAAGAATCGTCCTCGTCGCCCTCTGCCGGGTGCATGTCGAGAAAGGCTTCGATGACGCGGGGGTCGAATTGCTTGCCGCCGTGCGCGGCGAGTTCGGCGATGGCTTCGTTGTGGGTGCGCGGCGTGGAGTAGGGTCGCTTCGCCACCATCGCGTCGTAGGTGTCTACGACTTGCACGATGCGCGCCATGAGCGGGATGTCTTCGCCGCCGAGGCGATGCGGGTAGCCTTTGCCGTCCCAGCGTTCGTGATGGTGTTGGGTGCGGATGCGCAACTCCGGCGAGAGGTTGAAGTAGCTGGCGAGGAGCGCGCCGAGGCTCGGATGCAGGTGCAGCACGAACTGCTCCATCCGCGTCGGGCGGCGCGGGCGGTTGAGCACCGCTTCGGGCACGAGAATCTTGCCGATGTCGTGCAGCATGGCGGTCGAAGAAAGTTGTTGCAGACGTGAATCGCTGAAGTTGAAGGCGCGGCCGGTGACGCGCGCGAGTCGCGCCACGCGCACGGAGTGTTCGTAGGTGGAGGGGCGCGTGCGTTTCAGGCGCGAGACGAGGGCGTGCGTGCCGTTCGTCTGCTGCCCCTGCCCGATAGACTTCAGGCGCGCGCAGGTCTTTTGCAGGTAACTCGCCCAGCTCTGATTAAGCAGCCGAACCGTCGCCGCCGCGCTCGCATCCATCATCGTCAACTCTTCTTGCATCCGTTTTGATTCCTCCTCAATCGCGTCGCCAAACTGTTGATGGGGTCAAAGACGATTCGCCGGGCCGTGAGCACGCGCGCGGGCGGCAACATCCTTGAATAACCTATTGGGGGTTTGATAACCAGCGAGCTTTTTGGTTGCACACGGTATGCCACGTTTCCTGCGTGCAACAATCGTTTTATCGCTGCACGGCGGCAGCGCGCCGCGCCCGCAGCGCGCGGAAAAGTTAAGGATAACAGGGCTGAAAGTTGGGAAGAGTCAGTTGAGAAACAACTTCAGGCGCGACTATACACCGGATGCTGCACGAAAGGTGTACGTTGACGTACAGAACCGGCGGTAATAACTCTCCCCGCTCCATACGAAAAGCGTCGGGGACGACTGAAATACAGCACCGCCGCTGCATCTCGCGGCGGCCGAACTGCGCCCCGCGCGAGTGTGCTAAACTTTTCTCCGCGAAAGTTTCGGCAGAGCGGGCAGGAAGCATGAAGGACGCGGACACAGACTACAGCGAAGACGTTGAGACGGCGTTGCTCGACGTTGAGTTGTTTTTGAAATACAAGTCGCACGAGCGCGCCATGGCGCGGCTGCAAGAGGCCATCAAGTACAACCCGCATGCGATCAAACTGCGCGAGCGTTTGCGCGAAGTCGCCACCGGCCACAACCAGCCCGAAGAGGCGGCGCGCCAGTGTCTCGCGCTCGTTAAGCTCTATATCGCGCGCGATAACTTCGACGCCGCGCAGGAACGGCTCCTCGCGGCCAAGCAGGCCGACCCGCGCATCAACATCGCGCCCGGCCTCGAAGCCATCCGCCGCGCGCGCCGCCCAGACCTCGTGCCGCCGCCCGCCGCCACCGCGCCGCGCGCCCCGGCGCGCACCCTCACCTTCGCCGGAGACCTCTCGGTCGTCAGTATTTTCGACGCCGTGCAGGTCATCGAAAACGCGCGTCTCACAGGCACGCTCACGCTCACCACGGCCGCCGGGGCGAACGGCGCGACTGCCGGTCGCATCCGCTTCAACGAGGGTCGCATCGCCGCGGCTGAAAGCGACGTTGAGAAAGACGCCGACGCGCTTCGCCGCCTCGTCGAGATGACGGGCGGCCAATTTGATTTCGAGAGATCACACGAAAGTTATCCCGCCACCATTCAAGCCACCAGCAACACGAGTCTCCTGCTCAACGCGCTGCGCGAACTGGACGAGGAAAATAAATAGGGCAATAAGGGGGAAAGGGGAGGGGGTAAAGGGGAAGGGAAAGACTTTCGGACGTGTCTTCCTTTACCCTTTGCCCCTTTCCCTTTACCCTTTTGATTTAATCGAGCAGGACGCGCGAGCGGAGGGCTTCGGCGCGTTCGAGGGCGGCGTGGAGGCGTAGGAACTGCTTGTAGTTGTGGCTGCGTTTTTCGATGCGGGCGCGCTCCGAGCCGCTGAGGTCGTTCAGGAGGATGAGATCGAGGAAGTCGTAATAGTCGGGCGCGGCTTTGGGCGGCAGTTCGCGCGCGTAAGAGGTGCGGGCGTTGTCTTCGGCGGTGAAACCGGCGAGCGCGTCGAAGAGGTGGTCGGTGGTGACGTGCGAGGCTTCACGCGCGAGGCGGATGGGCAGGCGCAACTCGAAGAAGCGCAAGCCTTCGGGCGTCGTCACGGCGCGCAGCGACTTCGCGCCCTCGCCGTCGAACGGCGAATCCGGGTCGACGAGAATGCGCAGCAGTCGCGGTTGTTCTTCGACGCTCACGGTGTCGAGCGCGAGTTGCACGCGGTCGGCCAAGAACTTTTCAAACTGCGCGTCGAACGGGTAAGTGATGCGACCCTGACAGCCGACCGCCTCGCCCTCGCCCGCCGTCTCATGCGGCAGGTGCGCGGGGCACTGTTCGCACACGCTCGTCTCCTCCTGCATCCGCTCGATCTCGGTGCTCGAACGCTCGATGAAGCGCAGCTTCTCCTCGGACGGGGCGGCCTGCTCGCCCGTCGTCACGCGCGTGTGGATGTTGCCGAGCCGCCCCCACGCGCGCAGGTGTTCTTCCGTGTAGCGCGCGCGCAACTGGCATGGGTATTCAATCGCAAACTCTAAAGACAAACTGCCTCCCGCCCCGACAAGTTCTCATGCCCGCTCGAAGCGGCGGCGGCGACTGACAAATGCCGCGCGCATTCTTAACGTGCCGCCGGAGTGCAGGCGTATAATAACAAAGACATGGCGCAACCGTTAGGCACTGCCGCAAACGTTAGCATGAGGTGATTGAATGTTCAGCCTATTCCTTTACAGCGGGATACACATATTGATGCTCTTGTTCTGGGTGTTGCTATTCATTGGAGGACTCTTTGCCTTCGCTCTTTGGCTGGCTAACAGGCAGCACAAACGAAATAATCCCAAATAATCAGCAACACACTATTAGGACACTACCCCGCAAACCGGCTTTTCGCGCCAGTCAGTGAAATGACGAGGCAAATTCGACCGACGGAGTTTCCCCGAATGGCAAGCGCACTCTCAACCCCCGACGCGCGTGTGAAACGCACGGGCTCGCCCCTGTTCGACCTGCTCGCCTTCCGCCGCGACCCGCTGAAGTTTCTCACGCGCATCGCGCGCGAACACGGCGACATCGTTCAGTTTCGCCTGGGGCCGCAGCGCGCACTCCTGCTCAACCATCCCGATCTCATCCGCGACGCGCTCGTCACGCGCGGCGATCATTTCCACAAAGGCCGCGCTCTCCAGCGTTCCAAACGGCTGCTCGGCGAGGGACTGCTGACGAGCGAGGGCGAATATCACCGCCGCCAACGACGCCTCGCGCAGCCCGCCTTTCATCGCAAGCGCGTCGAAAGCTACGGCGCGGTGATGGTCGAATACGCGGCGCGCAACAGCGCGCGCTGGCACGACGGCGAGACGCTCGACATCGCCCATGAGATGATGCGACTCACGCTCTCCATCGTCGGCAAGACCCTGTTCGACTCGGACGTGGAAGCCGAGGCCGACGAGATCGGCCGCGCGCTCACGGAGATGTTGGAACTCTTCCAGATGCTCCTGCTGCCATATTCGGAATATCTCGAACGCCTCCCGCTGCCCGCCAACCGACGCTTCGCGCGCGGGCGCGACAAACTCGATTCCGTCATCTATCGCATCATCAACGAACGTCGCGCGGCAGGCGCGGACACGGGCGACCTGCTCTCCATGCTCCTGCTCGCGCAAGACGAGGAGGGCGCGACCGGCGGCATGAGCGACGAACAACTCCGCGACGAAGCCTTGACCATCTTTCTCGCCGGCCACGAGACGACCGCCAACGCGCTCGCCTGGACTTGGTATCTGCTCGCTGAAAACCCGGAAGCGGAAACGAAACTTCACGCCGAACTCGACGCGGCGCTGGAAGGCGGCCGGCTACCGACGGTCGAAGACCTCCCGCGCCTGCGTTACACGGAGATGGTCTTGGCCGAGTCGATGCGGCTCTATCCTCCGGCGTGGGTCGTCGGCCGCCTCGTCGTCAAGGATTACGCGCTCGGCGATCACGTCGCGGAAACGGGCACGCTCGTTCTCCTCAGCCAGTACGTCATGCACCGCGACCCGCGCTTCTTCCCCGACCCCTTGCGCTTCGACCCCGAACGCTGGACTCCGGAAGCGAAAGAGGCGCGGCCGCAGTATTCTTACTTTCCCTTCGGCGGCGGCGCGCGTCGCTGCATCGGCGAGGGCTTCGCCTGGATGGAAGGGACGCTGCTCGTCGCGGCCATCGCCCGCCGCTGGCGCATGCGACTCGAACCCGGCCATCCGGTCGTCACGCACCCGCGCATGACGCTCCGCCCGAAACACGGCATCCGAATGAATATGGAAGACAGGGGAAAGGGGAAGGGGTAAAGGGGAAGGGGTAAAGGGGAGGGGTATAAGGAGAGGGGAAGGGGGAAAGGGTAAAGGGGAAAGGAAAGGCACAAAGCGACGCTCAAGCCTTTGCGTCTTTGCGAGAACTTTTTCTCACGCAAAGGCGCAAAGGCGCAAAGGAAGAGAGAAGGCAAAACTCACGGAGCGCGTTTTTGACCTTTCCCCCTTTCTCCTTTCCCCTTTCCCCTTTCCCCTTTGCCCTACAGTTTTGTTAATCTTGCGAGCATGAAGATCACGGAAGAATTTGTCGAGATCATGATCTGCCCGGCGTGTCAGGCGAAGGTGCGCCTGCGGGAAGACGGCGGCGCGATCAAGTGCGTCGGGTGCAGGCGCGTCTACCCGATTGAAGACGACATGCCGATGATGTTGCCCGACAGGGCGACGATTGAGGACGACGCGCCCGCCAGCCCCGCCGCGCGCCCCGCTTGAGTTTATGAACGTGCTGCAAACGTCCGCCGCGCGCCCCGCGCCCGAATCCGCGACGCGCGCGCGCATGGGTGAAGCCGCGCCGCGGCCGCTCGCCCCGGCGCGTTGGGATTGGGACGGGGTGCGCCGCGTGCTCGTCGTGCGCCTGCGCTCCATCGGCGACACGGTGCTCTCGACGCCCTCGCTCTACGCCCTGCGCCGTTTCCTCCCCGACGCACAGATCGATCTCTTACTCGAAGACTGGGTCGCGCCGCTGCTCGACGGCAACCCGGACGCCTCGCGCATTCTCACCGTCAAGCGCAACAGCACGGCCTCGCGCCTCTCGCTCGTCCGGCGGCTCCGCGCCGCGCGTTACGACGTGGCCTTCAACCTGCACGGCGGCAGCACCGCCGCGCTGCTCACTCGCGCTTCCGGGGCACGCCGCCGCGTCGGCTACGCGAGTTATCGTTTCAGCCGGCTTCACAACCACGCCGCCCCGCCCGCGACCGACCTCTGGCGACAGGCCAAGACGCACTCCGTCGAACAACAACTCGGCCTGCTCGGTTGGGCGGGCGTGCCCGTCACCGACCGCCCGGCCACGCGCCTCTTCGTCACGGCCGAAGCCGATGCGCGCATCGCGCGCAAACTCGACGCCGCCGCTCTGCCCGCGTCGCAGCCCTTCGCGCTCTTTCACCCCGCCGCCGCCTTCGATTCGAAGCGTTGGGACGCGCGTAACTTCGCGCGCGTCGCCGCACGGCTCGACGCACTGGGGCTGGCCGTCGTCGCCGTCGCCGCTCCCGGCGAGAATGATGTCGTCCGCGCGTTCGCGGAGAGCGCGCCCGAAACGCGCGTCGTCGCCTTCAACGATCTCGCTTTGCCGGAAGTCGTCGCGCTCGCCGCGCGCGCGCGCCTGTTCGTCGGCAACGACAGCGGCATCGCGCACATCGCGGCGGCCGTCCGCACGCCTTCGGTCGTCGTCTTCGGCTCATCCAACGTCGCGCACTGGCGGCCTTGGACGGACGCGCCCGCCGAGGTCGTGCGCGAAGAGATGTCGTGCGCGCCGTGCGCGGGTTATACCTGCGGCGAGTTTGCGGAAGCGCAATGCATCCGGCGCGTCACGGTGGAAGGCGTGAACGCCGCCGTCGAGCGCGTGCTGGCGGCGGGCTGACGAGCGTTCCGCGCCGTGGCGGCCGTCATCTTACTCCGGCCGACGCGCCCGCCGGTGCGCGTCTACGAGGCCGGCGTCGGTTCACTTGAGCGAACTAAGAAGGGAACAAACTTTATGAGCGCAGGAGCAACAGCGGCCATGGCCGCCGCGGCCATCGCCAACGCGATCAAGGCGAGCGGCGTTTTGGTCAACGTCGCGCCGGAAGACTTCGCGGCCATCGTGCGCCGCACGGAGCGTCCGCTGGTCGTGACGGCCGAGGGCGGGGTGTTTTCCACCCACTACAAATACCTGACGAGCTACAAAGGACTCGCCTTCTACACGAAGGCGCGCGCGCCGCTCGTGCTGCCGTCGGACGCGGAAGTGGTGCGGGCGCGGGGCATCTCGATCCCGCAGTTGTAACGTTTGATCGTGTAGAATCGCCGACGGCGGCAGCCGCGTCGCGCCGAAAAGAATGCAACTCATCACACCACACCGCGCGGCGGAATTGGCCGCCAGCATTTCGGGGCGGCGCGTCGTCGTCTGGGGCGACGTGATGCTCGACGAATTCGTCTGGGGCGACGTGACGCGCATCTCGCCCGAAGCTCCCGTGCCGGTCGTGAACATCCGGCGCGAATCGGTGCGACTCGGCGGCGCGGCCAACGTCCTCGCCAACCTCATCGCGCTCGGCGCACAGGCCACGGTCGTCGGCGTCGTCGGGCACGACCGCGCGGGCGAACGCCTCTCCGACGCGCTCAAAGAGGCGGGCGCGCCGGAGGCGAGCGTCGCCGCCAGGCTCGTCGTTGACGCGAGCCGCCCGACGACGACGAAGACGCGCATCATCGCGCATAACCAACTCGTCGTGCGCGCCGACCGCGAGCGGCGCACGCCCGTTGACGCCGCGACCGAAGCCCGCCTCGTCGAAACGCTCCGCGCGGTCTTGCCGGAGGCCGATGCCTTCGTCGTCTCCGATTACGACAAGGGCGCGGTGACGCCGCGCGTGCTGGCCGAGATTCTGCCGCGCGCCTTCGAGCGAAACATTCCCGTGCTGATAGACCCGAAGATTCGCAACTTCGACGCCTATCGCCCCGCCACGCTCGTGACCCCCAACCACCACGAAGCCCTGCGCCTGACG
>DASQNL010000687.1:0-1877 GCA_035644995.1 Pyrinomonadaceae bacterium
CGGCCACCGAAGAACTATCGCTGTTCCCCGGCCTCCTGCCCCCTCTGCTCGCTTTCGCCGCCCTCGTCCTGTTCAATTGGCGAACCCGCGGCGAGCGGCGCAACGAACAGGCCGACGCGCGCAACCATCCGCCGCCCGCGCGCCGCGCGTGGCGCACACGCCTGGCAGTTCCTTTCAAACTCCGGCCGCTCTTGCTGCTCGACGCCTTCGCCGTCGGCGCGGGCATCGTCGCGCTGTTAATCTCCGGCTACGGGACGATTGACTTTAGGATTTTCAGTTTCCACCTGGTGACGGCGACGCGCCCGGCGGCCGCGTTCACGGCGTGCCTCGCGGCGGTGGTGGTGCGCGCCGCGATCACCTTCCTGCCGCTCATCCGCCGGGTGGCCGCCGGGAGACTCAACGCGCGGGCGGGCGACGGGGAGCGAAGCGTCGAGACGTTTGCGGTCGGCGCGATCTGGTTGAGCATCGGCTTCATCGGCTCTCTCGGCATGCACGCCTTCTTTCACAAGTTTCTCTTCGAGCACTTCGAGGTCTTCAAAAGTCAACGCATCCCCGCCCGCTGGTCGATGATCTGTTACGTGGGGCTAGCCCTCCTCGCCGGACTCGGCGCGCGTGCGCTCGCCGCGCGTCTCGCCGGGACACGCCGACCCGCGCGGCGCGCTCTAGTGTGCGCGCTCATCGTCATCGCGCTGTTGTTCGAACTGCGCGTTGCGCCGCTCGTCGTCATGCGCGGGGAGGCTTATCCCGACGAACTCACCCTGCGCCTGAAAGAGACGCCGATGCACGGCGGCCTCGTCGAACTTCCGGCGACGGCGATGGCGATCTTCACACACATGATCCGCGCCGCCGATCACGAAAAGCCAATCGTCACGGCCGCGTCGAGTTTTCTGCCGCCGCTCATGCGCCGCATCGAGTCGCTGTCGCAGCAACGCCCGGCGCCCGCCGAGTTGCTCGATGTCATCGAGTCTGCGCCCGCTTCCTATCTCGTCATACACTACGCTTACATGTCGCCCGCAGAGATCGCCGCCACCGACCCGCTGCTCCGGCAGGGACTCGACACGGGACGCCTGCGCTTCATCCGCAGTTACCATGATCGCGGGCGCAAAGACCTCTACGCCGTCACCAAAACAGAACCCGCCGCCCAAAGCGAATCGCACGCGCCGCCCGAACTCGTCGCCCCCGCCGCCCCCGTCGCCAAGGTCGAGGACGCAAAGTAGGATTTCGGGAGCGGGCGCAGGAGGACGACGACGAAGCGAGCGTCCGCGTCCTCACTTCGATTGCGTTCGCCGCGCCGTTTTTCTATTCAGCCAAACGACCGACGCGGCGAGCAGGAGCAGAGAGGCCGCGCCGGCGAACGCTCCCCGGTAAAAAGAGCGCGGGCGGAATTCAAAGCGAACCGTGTGCGTGCCGACGGGGACGGGAAGACCGCGCAAGACGTAGTTCGTCCGAAACAGCCGCGCGGGCGCGCCGTCCACGGTCGCCTGCCAGCCGGGGTAGAACACGTCGCTCGTCACGAGAAAGGCGGGCGCATCCGACTTCGTTTCAACTTCCATCCGCTCATCCGACAAATGCGTGACCCGCGCCGTGGCCGCGCGGTCGGGGGCTACGGCGTTGAAGTCGAGCGACTCTTCGACGAGCGCGACCTCGGCGGGGTCGAACGCGCCTCCGCCCGCCAGCCGCGACGAGTGGAGCGCGCCGAGCGCATCCTCTTCCGTGACGGTGAGCGTTTTACCGACGAGCCACGCGCGCGGCCGGGCGCGCAAATTCTCATAGACGCTCGCCTCGCCCACGTCCTCCGGTTTGATCGCTCCGTAGCCGCTGTTCGACGAGTCGATGTCCGCGACGTGCCGCCAGCGCGCCGCGTCCGCGAGCGAACC
>DASQNL010000688.1:0-7742 GCA_035644995.1 Pyrinomonadaceae bacterium
CTCGTCGAGTTCGTCAAACAGATGTCGCAGATGACGCACGGCAAAGCCTACTTCGCCACCCCCGGCAACCTCTCACAGTTCGTCCTGATCGACTTTCTGAAACGGAAAAAGAGCCGCGTGAAATGATAGGGATGAGGGCGGAGGGATGAGGGATGAACAAGAGAATCATTCAAGCGATTGAGTGGTTTTCTTGTTCATCCCTCATCCCTCCGCCCTCATCCCTTTTCTATTCCGTCTATCTTGGCGGCGAGGATGAAGTCGCTTTCGGTGAGGCCGTCGATGGCGTGTGTGTAGATGGTCACGTCGGCGCGCCCCCAGCCGAAGGAGATGTCCGGGTGATGCCCCTCGGCTTCGGCCACTTCGGCGATGCGGTTGACGAGCGCGAGCGGCTGCCGGAAGTTCGGGAAAGCATAAGACTTTTTCAGGTGATGCCCCTCAACCACTTCCCAGCCGCGCAACTCGCCGAGGTATCGCTCGATCTCGTCCGTTGCGAGAGGCGGCACGCCGCCGTGGCAGGGCACGCATTTCCGGTTCGCCAGTTCACACGTCTGTGAATCTTCGTTCATGTCTTTGAATACTTTCTCCGTCGTCAATGTTTGCCGTGATTGTGGCCGTGTTGCCCGGCCGGCTTGGGCGCGGCCGAGTAGCCGCGCAGTTCGTCATACTTTTTGATCTGGGCGGGCGAGAGCAAACGGCGCGTCTCCAGGTGAGCGGCGAGATGGGCGGCGCGCAAGGCTCCTTGCAGTTGGGCGATGGCGGCCGTGGCGGCGTGCAGCTTGCGCGTGTCGATTTCGCCCGTGGCGAACATCGCGTCGAGTTCGCGCTCGCGCTCCACGATTCGGCGACCGAGCCGCACGGCCGCGCCCCGCATCCGTTCAAACGCGGCTTGCGTTTGCGTCCGCTGCCCGTGCGTGAGTCGGAGTTCCGTTCCCAACTCCAAGACGTGTCGCGGGCCGGGATAGTGGTTCAACTCCGCCGCCTTCGCCAGCCCCATGCCCTGACCGTTTAATAACTGCTCGACTTCTTCCGCCGAGAGCGACTTGATCTCGCGCCGCTCCTCTCCCGCATAACCGCCCTGCTTCGACTCCTGTGCGGAAGCCCCCACGAACAACGCGAACGACAACATCACCGGCAAAATTGTTTGACGCATAAATATTTCCTCCCTCGCGCGCCATTGTAAGCCCTGTATTCGACTACAAGGTCAAGCCCTATGCGGAATTAATCCACAACTTTTTAACTCATAGCCTCGACTCCGGCGGCCGTTCGCGCCCGCCCGCGTCGGCGCGCAAAGCCCGGATGAGCCGTTCAAACTCCGTCTCAAACTTGCCGTTGTCCGTCTCCCAACCCGTAAAATCCGCCGCCAGCCGCGCCTTGATCTGCGTCGCCTTCCCGCTCCTGAACTCCGCGCCGAACAAGTAGCCGTCCAGATTCAAGGGAATCAACGCCAGCGTCTTCTCGCCGCGCCGCTTCATCAAACTCTGCTCCTTCGTAAACGCCGTCTCGATCTCGTTATCCACCCACCAACTCGTCAGCGAATCCTTCGAGCAACACAACAGCGCCTTGTCCCACAGCCTGATGCCGCGATCAACCGACGCGTAAATATCGTCGCCCGGCAACACCTGATGCTCGTCGAGCCAGCACCGAATCCCGCGCCCCTGCAACGCGTCATGCAAACGCCGCGCAAACAATTTGTCCGCGTGGCTGTAGCTGATGAAGCAGGAATAGAACTGGATGGGCTGCCCGCCTTCGATTAGTGAGCGCATGTGAGTGATGAAATTTTCGTGAACGCCGCAGCCGCGCAGAAATGCTTCCGGGATGTTTCCCTTAGAACGATAAATGGTATCAAGGCCGACGGTTGACGACCCGCGATGAACAATATCTTCAAGTCCTATTGTTTGGCTAAGATCGTTGTTGCCGAACGTTGTGTCCAATAAAATAGATAAGCTGAAATCCGCTCCCTTAAGTTCCGAGCCGCTGAGATTTGCCCCCATCAGAGATGCATGACTAAGATGCGCGTCTTTCAGGCTTGCATAAGTAACGATTGCGCCTAAGAGTTCCGCACTCGTAAATACTGTCCGGTTCAGATTCGCCCCGCTAAGATTAACCGCGTGGAGTTTTGCTTCGCTGAGATTTGCCCCTTGAAAATTTGCGCGCGCCAAGTTTGCCCGGTTCAGATAGGCTCTACTAAGATTCGACCATTTAAAATTCGCGCTGTGAAGTTGGCCGGCGAGTAAACTTACTCCTCTCAGGTCGGCTTGGAGTAAATTTATTCCGTTCAGTTGTAGATTTTGCAGATCGGCCATATAAAGGTCGGGTCTGATTTTAGGATTTTCTTCTCGCCAATTATTCCAGACATCCGCTCCTTGTTTAAGAATTTCAAGATGTTTCTTATCCGCCATCACGCAATCGCCTCCCGCCGTTAATATACACCTCCCGAAATAATCAATCGCGGGGAAAACAATCTCCGCGCGTCGTCGCGTCGAGGTGCGCTCGCGGCTTGGCAAAGGGGTGCGGGTGCGGATAGTCTTAGGGGTTAGAAATCCCGCATTTTCATCTTCGGTTGTGAGGAGAACGAACGCCCGTGGCTGCCATTTATCCTTTCCGCGCTTTGCGTCCGCCGGTTGAGCGAGTCGAGCAGGTGGCGAGTGTGCCCTATGACGTGGTCAACACAGAGGAGGCGCGCGCGCTCGCCGCCGAAAATCCTCTCAGTCTCTTGCACGTGACGCGCCCCGAAATCGATCTGCCCGACGGCACGAACATTTACAGCGAGGAAGTTTATGCGCGCGCGGCGGAGAATTTTCAGCGGCTCGTCGAGTCGTGCCCGCTGGAAACCGAAGCCGAGCCGAGCCTCTATCTCTATCGCCTCGTAATGGGCGAACACGAGCAGGTCGGCGTCGCCGCCTGCTGCGCGGTTGACGAGTACGACCGGGACTTGATCCGCAAGCACGAGCGCACGCGCCCCGACAAGGAAGACGACCGCACGCGCCACATGCTCGAATTGCGCGCGCAGACGGGCGTCGTCTTCCTCACCTATCGCGCCGACCGGCGCATCGACGCGCTCGCGGCGGCCGTCGTCTCCGGCGAGCCGCTCTACGATTTCACCGCCCCGGACGGCATCCGCCACACGCTCTGGCGCGCGCCCTCGCCCGATGCCTTTGTGCGCGCCTTCGGCGAAGTGCCCCTGCTCTACATCGCCGACGGGCATCATCGCGCGGCCAGCGCGAGCCGCGCCCGCGCCGCGCTGCGCGAACGCAACCCGCAACACACGGGCGAAGAGGAGTACAACCGTTTTCTCACCGTCATCTTCCCGTCCGACCAGATGCAGATACTCCCTTACAACCGCGTCGTGAAAGACCTGCACGGCATGTCGGCCGAACAGTTTCTCGCGGCGGTCGAGGCGAAGTTTAGCGTCGCGGAAGGCTCGGCCGCCGTGCCCGCGCGCGGCCGATTCGGCATGTATCTGCGTCAACGCTGGTATGTCCTGACGCCGCGCTCCGCCGCGCCCGCGGAGACGGGCGACCCGACCGCCACGCTCGACGTGAGCGTCCTGCAAGACCAACTGCTCGACCCCATCCTCGGCATCAAGGACGTGCGCACGGATAAGCGCATTGATTTCGTCGGCGGCATTCGCGGCACGTCCGAACTCGAACGTCTCATCAACGAGGGACGCGCGGCCGTCGCCTTCTCGCTCTCGCCGACGACCATCGAAGACCTGCTCGGCGTCTCGGACGCCAACGGCATCATGCCGCCCAAGTCCACCTGGTTCGAGCCGAAGCTGCGCGACGGGTTGTTGATTCACAAAATTTGAAAGGAGACAGAAAGCAGAATGCAGAATTCGGAATGGACGACAAACTTCACGCGGTTTCATTCCGACTCCTGCATTCTGACTTCTGCATTCTGATTCTATGCGTGTGCTAATCGCCGATAAATTCGAGCAGTCCGGCCGCGACGGGCTGGAGGCCGCGGGCTGCGATTATTCTTACCAGCCGGACGTGAAAGACGAGAGTCTCGTCGCAGCCATCAAGGCTTACGCGCCCGATGCGCTCGTGGTGCGTTCGACGAAGGTGTCGGAAGCGATGCTGGAAGCGGGCGCGTTGAAGTTGGTCGTGCGCGCGGGCGCGGGCTACAACACCATCGACGTGGCGGCGGCTTCGCGTCGCGGCATCTACGTCTCAAACTGTCCGGGCAAAAATTCCATCGCCGTCGCCGAGTTGGCCTTCGCGCTCATCCTCGCGCTCGACCGCCGCATCGCCGATAACGTCGTCGCGCTCCGGCAAGGGCAGTGGAACAAGAAAGAGTTTTCACGCGCGCGCGGCCTCTACGGGCGCACGCTCGGCCTCGTCGGCACGGGGCAGATCGGGCAGGAAGTGATCCGGCGCGCGCGAGCCTTCGGGATGCCGTGCGTGGCCTGGAGCCGGAGCCTGACCGCGGAGCGCGCGGAGGAACTTGGGATCGAACGCATGGAGAGTCCGGCCGACGTGGCGCGCGCGGCCGACATCGTGAGCGTCCACGTGGCGTTGAAGCCGGACACGCGCGGCCTCATCGGCGCGGACTTCTTCGCGGCCATGCGCGAGGGCGCGTACTTCATCAACACCGCGCGCGGCGAGGTGGTGGATCAGGCCGCGCTGCTGGCGGCGATGCGCACGCGCGGCATCCGCGCCGGGCTGGACGTGTTCGCCGCCGAGCCTGCGAGCGCGACGGGCGAGTTTACGGACGAGATCGCGCGCGAGCCGCATCTCTACGGCACGCATCACATCGGCGCATCCACCGATCAGGCGCAAGAGGCCATCGCCGCCGAAACCGTGCGCATCATCCGCGCCTTCAAGGAGACGGGTAAAGTGCCCAACGTCGTCAACCTCGCGGCGCGCACGCCCGCCACGCACCTGCTCGTCGTGCGCCACCGCGACCGCCCCGGCGTCCTCGCGCAAGTGCTCGACGCCATCCGCGCCGCCCGCATCAACGTGCAGGAGATGGAGAACATCATCTTCGAGGGCGCGGAGGCCGCCGTCGCCCGCATCAACCTCGAAGCCGCGCCGACCGACGCCACGCTCGACCGCCTGCGCGCCGAGAACGCCGACATCATCGAACTCGATCTGCTGGAGCTTAAGAGTTAAAATTAGTGCTTGATGCGTTGATATACACGAGAAGAAAGGAGATTTTAATGATAGATGTAAAACAAGCTACGAAAATAGCGGCGGAATCTTTCATCAGTCTTTACGATGAACAATTGTCTTCCTCTAACATTCAACTTGAGGAGGTTGAGTTAACTGAAGACAATAAATATTGGCTCATCACTCTTAGCACTTCTCGCGCGAACGCCAATGCTCTAGGTTTCCCGCTTCCATCAAGAAAAGAGTACAAGATTTTTAAAGTCAATGCTGAAACTGGAGACTTAAAATCAATGAAGATAAGAGAAGTAGCTTGAGCATAAGTTACTTTACAGAACTACGTAATCGTTATCGGAATAAAGGAGTATTAATAGATGCCAATTTGTTACTACTTTATTTCGTTGGAATGTTCGATCCTGAGTTGATACCGAAATTTAAGAGGACGATGGCCTTCACGGTAGAAGATTTTTATAACTTAGTAGGGTTCTTTAATTTTTTCAGCAAGGTAGTGACAACACCAAACATCCTCACAGAGGTAAACAGTCTTTCCAATCAACTTCCCAAGAATTTAAAACTTTCATACTACTCGTCGTTTGCTACACAAGTTCTGAATTTAGAAGAGTATTTCATTAAGAGCGCCGAGCTTACAGTTCTGCCTCATTTTAATAAATTCGGTTTAACCGATGCGGGAATCGCTGAATTGGTGCGGGGAAATTATCTTGTGTTGACGGATGATCTTGAATTGATGAGCTATCTGCAAAATATCCACATTGATGTTATCAACTTTAACAATATTCGTACCGAGAATTG
This sequence comes from Pyrinomonadaceae bacterium, assembly GCA_035644995.1. Classification (GTDB taxonomy): domain Bacteria; phylum Acidobacteriota; class Blastocatellia; order Pyrinomonadales; family Pyrinomonadaceae; genus JAIVJZ01. The sequence goes on from DASQNL010000688.1 coordinate 5,919, forward strand.
GAATTGGTAAGCAACTGAATACACCATTATTTAAGATGATAATAAACGGGACATTATTTTAACTTGATGAAAACAACTCTCATCACGGGCGCGTCGAGCGGGATCGGCGAGGTGTTCGCGCGCCGGCTCGCGGCGCGCGGGGAGAACGTCGTGCTGGTGGCGCGTTCGGAAGAGAAGTTGACGGCGCTCTGCAACGAACTCGGCCGGGCGCATAGCATCAATTGTCAGATCATCGCGCTGGACTTGTCGGCGACGGGTGCGGCGCGGCGGCTGTTCGACGAGACGGCGCGGCGCGGTTTGCAAGTTGACACGCTCATCAACAACGCGGGCTTCGGTTCGATGGGCGATTTGCTCTCGCTCGACCTCGAACGAGAGTTGAACATGATCGACCTGAACGTTAAATCGCTCGTCGAACTCACCTACCTCTACCTCGCGCCGATGCGCAAGAAACGGCGCGGCCGCATTATCAACGTCGCTTCCGTCGCGGCCTTTCAGCCCGTGCCCTACATGGCGACCTACGCGGCGTCCAAAGCCTTCGTGCTCTCCTTCAGCGAAGCCCTGTGGGATGAAAACCGCGCTTACAACATACACGTGATGGCGCTCTGTCCCGGCGCGACGGAGACCAATTTTTTCAACGCGGCGGGCGTCAAGAAGCCGCCCTTTCGCGTCGCGGAGACGGCGGAAGACGTGGTTGCGACCGCCCTGCGTGGACTCGAACGGGGCAAAGGCCATATCATCTCCGGCTGGATCAACTACGCGCAGACGCAGGCCGAACGCCTCGTGCCGCGCTCCCTCGTGACGCGCATCGCGGGCGCGGGGATGCGTTCGGGTTTGAAAATCAAGACCGACTAATTTCAATTCAGGAAGAGAAACATGACAGAGAGAATCTACAACTTTAGCGCGGGGCCGGCGGCGTTGCCCCTGCCCGTGCTCGAAGAAGCGCAGCGCGACATGCTCGCGCTCCCCGGCGTCGGCATGTCCGTGATGGAGATCAGCCACCGCTCGAAAACTTTCGACGAGATCATCGGCGGCGCGGAGCAGGGCTTGCGCGAGTTGATGGGCATCCCCGCCAACTACAAGGTGCTCTTTCTGCAAGGGGGCGCGAGTTTGCAGTTCTCGATGATCCCGATGAACCTGCTGCCCGAAGGCGGCGTGGCCGACTACATCATCACCGGCAGTTGGGGCAAGAAAGCCCTGAAAGAGGCGAAGCGCGTCGGCGCGATCAACGTCGCCGCCGACACCGAGGACAGCCGCTACTCGCGCACGCCCGAACAGCACGAACTGAAACTCAGCCCGCACGCGGCCTACGTTCATCTCACTTCGAACGAAACGATTGAGGGCGTCGAGTGGAAAGACCTGCCCCAGGTGGGCGACGTGCCGCTCATCTCGGATGCTTCGTCGAACATCCTGTCGCGCGTCGAGCCGGTTGAACGCTACGCGCTGATCTACGCGGGCGCGCAGAAGAACATGGGGCCTTCGGGCCTGACCGTCGTCATCATCCGCGACGACCTGCTGGAGCGCGCGCCCTCCGGCCTCCACACGATGCTCGACTACCGCACCCACGTCGAAAACGATTCGCTCTACAACACGCCGAACACGTGGGGCATCTACATCCTCAACCTCGTCTGCAAGTGGCTCAAGGGCAAAGGCGGCATCGGCGGGATGCAGCGCGAGAACGAGGCCAAGGCCAAACTGCTCTACGACGCGATTGACGCGGGCGACTTCTATCGCGGCCACGCCGCTTCGGAAGCGCGCTCGCTGATGAACGTGACGTTCCGCCTGCCCACGGAAGATTTGGAGAAGCAGTTCGTCCGTGAAGCGACC
>DASQNL010000689.1:0-5586 GCA_035644995.1 Pyrinomonadaceae bacterium
GGCGGCCGTTGTTGAGCGGGTCGAAGGTGACGGCGAAATCGTTGTTGAGATCGCCCGTGCTGCTGACGGTCAACTGGTCGCCGTTGAAGGCCGCGCGCGCGCGGATCGTGTTGCCGCTCGCGCCGCGCTCGCCGCGTTCGATGCCGTCGGCGATGAAGTTGATCTGCGGGGCGCGGGTCGAAGCGATGGTCACATTATCGCCGCGCCGTTCGATGGCGAGTTCCGTCGGCGATTCAAGACGCGCCATCAGCGTGTCGAGAGTGCGGCGGCGGTCGCGATAGGGCAGGTTGTTGGTCGCCAGTTGCGCTTCGCGGCGCGGGTCTTCGCTCTGCGCCACGTTGAGGCGATAGGTGCCGGTCAGCCCGGTGTCGTAGTTGTAGCTGTTGTTATCCGTGGGCGGATAGGTCGAGTAAGGCGCATCGTTGGTGCGATTCCAAGCCACGTTGTACATGCGCGCCAGTTGATCGAGGTCGATTCTCAATGACGCCCAATCGCTTTGCGCGCGGGCGCTCACGGTGTTGCCCCGGCGGTTGTTGGTCTGGTTCGTGATGAAACGGTCGAGACGCGAGGCGCGCGCCAGCAACGCTTCCACGTCGGCGGTGACCAACTGCTGCGCGTCGTAACGCTCGCGCACGTGGTCAACGATGTGATTGAAATCGTCGAGCACGTTGGTGATGTTGTCTTCGCGGCGCGTGCCGTCGAGGCGGCCTTGGTCGAGCGACTGGCTCAAGCTCAGGCGGAAACGCTCCGCATTGGTTTCGAGGCGCGTGAGGAGTTGGCGCGTTTGCATCGTGTTGTTGCGATATGCGGGACGGCGGCGCGTCGTCTGCGCCTGCACGCCGATGCTGATACTCAACATTGCCAGCACCATCCACGCTGAAATAATTTGTCTTGTTCTATTCATAATAGACTTCCCTCCGAGTTTGCTGTTTCACTAATCGTTTATCGTTCCAAACTTCTCACGAGGCTTCCGGCGAAAGCGCGCCGTTCGCACATCGAGATTTCCGCTTTGTGGGGAGTGATGTTTTGAAAAAGAGGAGAGATGCGGGCTTTCGCGTCGGCGGCGATTTTTTCGCCCGTCGCAAATCGCGCCCAAGAGACCGCACACCGCGCGGAGCGTCGAATAGCTTCCCGTCTCCAAAAGAACGGCAACGCTCGCTGAGTGTGATTCGAAACCAGCTCTGGAAGGTTGCCGCTTAATTTTTCAAGCCGCCGGTGTGGAAAAATTTTCCGCGTTGTTGATGACGCCTGTTTATGTACAAAGATCATGCACACTGCATGCTTTTCCGTATCATGCAAATTCACCGAATTGCACGCGGAACAGCCTTTTTCTCTACAACTTGGGTTAACATCCTCCCACCCGTCAAGCTACTTGCAAATAGCGTGCGCATAAGCGCGCGGGCGGCGTCTTTTGCGCCCCCGTGCTATGCTCGCCCGCAAACATCTGACAAGGAGTTCACAGATGACCGTTGAAGATGCCAAGGCGACGATTCATTATGCGGGCGACGATCTTTTCGTCGCCATCACGCCGAGCGGCCACGCCCAGACCCTCGACACACGGCACGAACGTTCCGCCGCCGCCACGCCGATGGAACTCTTACTGCTCGCCCTCGGCAGTTGCACCGCCGTCGATGTGATCTCGATCCTCCACAAGAAGCGCGAGCGCGTGACGGACTACCGGGTCGAAGTGCGCGGCGCGCGGCGCGCGGAGCACCCGCGCAAGTTCACGCGCTTTGAAGTGCGGCATATTCTGCGCGGGCACGGCGTCTCGGAGAAAGCCGTGGCGCAGGCCATCGAGCTTTCCGAGACGAAGTACTGTAGCGTCGCCGCCACGCTCAGCCCCGGCGCGGAGATCGTGTCGAGTTTCGAGATTCAAGAAGACGGAGGCGGGGCGGTTTCCTGAGCGGGCGGCTTCGGCCGCGACGAAGGCGTGCGCTGCCTGCGGGTTGGCTGCTAGAATAGCCTCCGCTCTGACCGGCATACACCAACCACTAGAAGGAGAATCGAGAAATGGCTGACGAGACAAACAAATGCGCCCACGCCGCCTGCGACTGCCCCGCCGACGAAAATAGCAAATATTGCAGCGCCTACTGCGAAGGCAAGGGACAGACGACGACGATTGATTGCGACTGCGGCTGCCCTTCCTGCGGCGGCAACATCTAGTTTCTTCGACCGGCCGGAGCCTTACTCCGCTTTCATCTCGAAGTTGACGCTTCGGCCGGTCGTCCTAACTCGCTCTCCCCGCCCGGCGGCGCACGCGTTCCGCCGTCCACGCATCGAACCAACCACGCGCCGTCGCCGCTCCCCGTTTCCGGCGTACACACAGGCGACCAAATAATCTCAATAAGTTCGTTTTAACGACGGCTATGCTTGTTTCCTTGTCCCAATATATTTTTGCCGGGCTGCTCGCGCTCGCATTCGCTCCGGCGTGCGCGCGTGTCGAAGTCCAGCCCGCGGCCGTCTCGAACGTCGCCGATACGGCCTTTGTCCACGACCCGACCGCCGCGGCCGAAACCGCGCCCGCGGACGGGCAGGGTGATGCCGCGCTCGTCAACGCGCGGCGGCTCGACCGCGAAGGCCGTTCCCCGGACGGCCAACTCCCCACGCTCGCCCCCGCCGAACACATGCGCCGCGCCGCCGCCTATCACGCCAACCGCGCCTTCAGCGAAGCCCGCGAACACTGGCAGACGCTGCTCGCGCGTTACCCGTCGGACACAAACGTGCCCGCCGCTCTCTTCGGCATGGGTCGCAGCCTTTATCAGGAACGTCGCTACGCCGACGCGCTTCCTTTTTTCGACCGGCTCGGACGCGAGTTCGCCGGAAACAAGGACGGGCGCGAGGGTTTCTACTACGTCGCCGCGACGCTCCTGCGGCTTGACCGCATGGTCGAGGCCGCGACGCGATACGGCGATTACGTCGCGCGCTTTCCGCAGGGCGAGCGCATCGAGAACGCTTATCTCAACGCGATTGACAGTTGGCGCGAGGCGGGACGAAACGAAGAAGCTCTGCATTGGATCGCGCGGGCGCGCGAACGTTTCAGCGGCGCGCCCGCGGCGACCAACGCGCTCTTTGCGCGCTTGCGGCTTGAAGTGGCGGGGCGCGATTGGCAGTCGGCTCTCCGCACCGCGAACGAACTACAGCGCGGCGCGACTTTCAACTCCGCCATCCAGACCACCGCGAACGAAGTGGCCTACTTGCGCGGCTTCAGTCTCGAAGGTTTGAAGCAGACGGCGCAGGCCGCCGCCGCCTATCAATCCATTCCCGACCGCGCCTCTTCTTACTACGGCGGGCTTGCCACGACGCGCCTGCGCGAGTTGGACGCCGCCTCGAAACGCGCCGCCGCCGCGCGCGAACTCACCGTGCGCCGCGAGTTCGAGACGGCGGCGGCGGCTTATCCCGCCCCGTATCGCGAAATTCTCCTGCGCGCGACCACCGGGCGCAACGTCGATCCGAGATTCGTGCTCGCCATCATGCGACAGGAGAGCAGCTTCAAGGAGCGCGCGCGCTCTCCGGCCGCCGCGCGGGGGCTGCTGCAACTGACGCCGGAGATAGGCGTGAAGTATGGGGAGGGCGCGGGGTTCAAAAATATTAGTGAGGATGATCTCTACCGGCCGGAGGTCAACATCGGCATCGGCGTCGCGTATCTCGCCGACCTCTTCCGCATGTTTCCGAATCTACCGGAGGCGGTCGCCGCCTCTTACAACGGCGGCGAAGACAACGTCGCGCGTTGGGTGCGTCGCGCCGTGCATAAAGACGCGGGCGTCTTCTCTTCCGAAGTCGGCTTCGCGGAATCGAAAGACTACGTCTTCAAAGTGATGGCGAACTACCGGGCATACCAGCAACTCTACACTTCCGATCTCAAACGGCGACGATAAACTCCGGCGCGCTACCGCCGCCCCTCCGGTTCGGAGGCGATGGCCGCCCGGCCGAGGCGAGCGCGCCTGTCATCCACCCTCGCGCCCGTCTCCATGGCGAGCGATCCCGTCGTCAAGTAAACATCCGGAGATGGCAGGGGCAATTCTTCGAGCGGCACGGGCGAGATCAAATCAAGCCCGGCTTCCTTCGCGGCGTCCAGAGAATTTCGCGCCGTCTCCAGCCCCGCGAGGACGGCTATGCCCGCGAAGAAACTCAAGACCGAAGAGACGACCGCCCGCGAAAATCCCGACACGCGACGTTTCAAGGCGCGCAAGCCCACGGGGCAGTTGGCGGTCAGAACCGAGCCGTCCGCGCGGTGGTAGTAGCGCACGCACAGCCGCCCCTCCGTGTGCAGGATCAGAGCCTCGGCGTCTTTCCTCGTCATGTTGGAAAGGTTGTAGACGTTCATGCTGCACCGGTCGCAGAAGCGCACGCGTTCGTTGCCGCGCATGCGTCCCCAATCGGCGCGACACGGCGCGGCCACCCTGACGTGTACGAGCGGGTCGGTGAATTGAGCCATCGTTAAAAGACCTCCGCCAATTTCGGTTCCACCAAGACTGAGCGTTTAGACGCCGCGCGCACGCGTTCTGTTCCCGCGCTTGAGCAGCCGCGCCGCCCGCCGCTCAGGGTTCGGGGGAAAACTGCCGGTCTTCGAATCCGCGCGCACGCTCGCGCCGCCGCAAAGGATCGGGCTGCGGCGGGTAGTTTCGCGGCAACACGCCGAGCCGCACCAGCGCATCGCGAAACTCGTAACGAAGCGTCATCTCCGCCGCCGGACTCGACTCCAAATCCATCTGCACGCTCCACACGTCGTTCGTCACGGAACGCCCGATCCCTGTCGCCGCGTACTCTTCGTCCGCTTGGGGCGAGGGCCTGGCGCGCCCGGCCGCGCTGCTTTGTTCCGCGCTCGTGGCTGCGGGGGCTTCGCCGCGCGTACTCCGCTTCGATTCGCTGCGATCATGGTTGCGCGGCTGCGATTCATGCGGGCGCGGCGGCAGGAGAATGTCCGCGCGCGTGCGCCGCTCGCGGAAGAAGACGGCGGTGATGACCCCTAAGTCCGAAGGCCGCCCTAGTTTGTTCGCGTAGGAATCGCGCTCATTGGTGAAGTAGAAACGGCGTGCGCGGCTGGAACTCATCTGCCAGCCGCTAACCGTGATCGAACCGTAAGGGGGGATGACCCATTTGCTCGCGTCGCGCGCGCTCGTGCGCCGCGCGTCAATCGTGTTGAGGCCGTCCACCGAGAGCGCGACGGCCACACGCACCGGCAGCGGGTTGCTCAGCCGCAACTCATACTCGTCGCCTTCGACGGCTTCGACGTAAACTCTCCCCCGCGCCGGATATTTGTCGCGCGCCCAACCGCCGGACAACACCTCGATCCCAAACGGCGTTTGAATCGGCTTGTGCCTGATGATGTGCCCCGGCGGATGCTGCGCGCCGACGCCGCGCCCGCGCGTCCCGTCCGCTCCGCCGCCCTGCGCCGCCACCAGCACGGCCAAAATCCCCACCAACCCGGCTCCCGCCAACGCCGTCAACGCTCTACGCATAGTTGTTCTCCCCTCCGAGATGTTTCTTTCCTCGTTGTTTGAACGCAACGCGTAATTATTTCTTGCAGCCCCCGCCGCACTTTGTGTTACAAGATTTTTGTCCCGGAGGAGCAAACTTGAGAAGATG
>DASQNL010000690.1:0-23296 GCA_035644995.1 Pyrinomonadaceae bacterium
GCCGCCGCGTTTGGTTTATCTCGTCGTCCCGTATGACACGTTGGAGTAAGCGGAGTTACCCGAAGCGTTGTAGGCGTAGACGCGATAGCCGTAGGTGACACGGCGAGAGAGGTTGCTGTTGGCGTAGGTGGTGACGCCCGCGCCGACCGTCGCCACGAGCGCGAAGCTGGTGCAGTTCGCGCCCGTGCAACGCTCAATCTTAAACCCGCTCTCGTTGGATGAATTGTCCGTCCAATTGAGATTGAGCCGGCCGTTCTGTGTTGGCACCGTCACGACGAGGCCGCTCGGAGCGGCGGGTAGCGGGGCTGCGACGACCGTCAGCGTGTTGGTGGCGTTACTGCCTCCAAAGCCGCCGCCGGCCGCGAAGCTCGCGCCGACGCCGTTCGGATAGACTCCGGCGGCGATGCTGCCGAGGCTGGCGTTAGAGAGCGACGCGACACCGCTGGCGTTGGTGACGGCGTTGCCCGCGCTCGTGCCGTTTAGAGTGAAGCTCACCGTCTTGCCGCCGATGCCGTTCGTGCCGTCGGTCAAAGTCGCCGAGAGATTGACCGTCCCGCCCTGCGTGCCGCTCGCGGAATTCACGGAGAGAGTCGTCACGGTCGTCACCGTCTCGCATGACGCCGGGATGTCGAAAGCCTCCGTGCCGTCCGTCACGCTGGTGTTGCTGCCCTGCGTCGCGCTGACGCCGAGACCGCGCTTGGCGAACGCCTTCCAGATTAGACACTGGTTGGCTCCGCCCGTCAGGTTCATGTCGGCCTGCAAAATGGCGTCGCGCCCGTTGATGAAACCGGGGCTGCACGGTTGCAGCTTCATGCCGTCCGTCACGAGTTGGATGGCGAGGTTGTTGCCGCCCGTGTTCCATGATTCGTAGACGTTCGGGTTGTAGCCGTGCACCTCGACGAGATTCCAGTACATCTCCCAGAGCATCGTCGCCCAGACATAGCCGACGCCGTGCGGCACGGCCGCCGTCTTAATGGTGTTGTAGGTCGAAGGGTTGACCGACATGTCGGTCGTGTAACGGGTCGGGCGGATGCCGTTGCCGGCCGCGGAGTGGAAGCTGACGTAGGTGCCGATGCCGCGCGCGGTGGTGGCGGTGTCGAGCGGGTCGGTGGTCAGGACGAGGCCGACGAAGTCGCTCCACCCTTCGCCCATCTGCTCCTGATTGCCGAGGCAGGTGGTGGTCAGGCGGCCGCCGGTGAGACGGTTGCTGATGCCGTGGCCGTATTCGTGCGCGATGACGCCCGCGTCGAAGTCGCTGTCGCGGCTGGGCGGCGGGCTTGGGTTGATCTTGATCGAAGCGTTCAAGGGCAAATTCGCTTTATACAGGTTGGCGTTGTCGAGGCTGACCATCGCCGACGTGATGGTGATGGTGCTGTCCGCCCCGCCCATGGTGACCGGGTCGCCCGGCACGTTGTTGCCAATGATGACCCCGATGGCGCCCGCGTTCTGTGCGTTCTTTATTTTAATGACAAAACTACAGGAGCCGCGATCCATGAGCGCGATCTTGCCCGCGACGCTTGAAGCGTTGGTGAGAGGGCTGCAACCGTCGGTCGTCGAAGCCCCGGCCGAGTCTGACGGGTCGAGGCCGAGGACGACATCTCCCGTGATACCCGTGGCCGTGAACGCCGGGCCGGATTCCGCGCCCATCGCGGTGTAGATGCCCGCGGCGGCGCTATTGTTGACGACGACCGCATTCGGGTAAGGGTTCGTGTAGACGAACATCTGCATGCGGGGGCGAGACGAGCCGGTGGTGCTTCCGGTGTCGGGCGGCGTGCCGAAGTTGGCGTTGTTGGTGCCGCTACCGTCCTGCGCTTCGGCTTGCACGTAGTCGTTGCCCGCGCCGCCTCTGCCGTAGTTGTTCACTTGAAAGTTACCGGCGGCCTCGTTGAATCCGTACTGGTAGAACACGTCGTGGACGATGTTGTTCCAGTAGAAGAGATTGACGACGGCGGGCGGGCGGTTGAGTTCCGGCCCTTTGGTCGGGTCGAACGCGTAGTTGAATTGAAGATTCGCGCCGCCGTCCGGGTCGCTGCCCGTGTCCGCAGCGTTGTTCGCGTCGAGGTCTGTGTAGGCATGGGCGTTGTTGCCGCGCGTTCTGGTGTACTCGGCTCCCGTCGCGCCGTTCGTGTCATGCCATCCGAAAGGAGAGGCGAGCGCATCCGCGGGATTCCAGACCAACGTGTTCGAGCCGTCGTTCGGACTCTCCAGCGGCAAGGCGTAAACGTTGTAGACCGAACCGTCAGACACGGTTGCCGTGGAGGCGGCGGCCAGCGACGCGCGGGGCGCGGTCGCGGCCGCGCGCGCCGCAAAATTTTTGTTCCGCGCCACGTCGGGAGCGAAATTGCTGCCCCAGTTGTCGTGATCGATGTAGTCGTACCCGGCGAGTATCTCCCCGGTCGCGGCGTCTACGCTGATGTTCCACCAGTGTTGGCCGCCGATTTCGCTCACCTCGACGCTCCAGGCCAAACGCACCTCGTTCTCCGCTACCGGCTGAAAAACGAGCTTGGCGCGGATCGGCTCGCTGGACACTCCGCCCTCGCTGAGAGTCGTCTCGCGCTGCGCCCCGGAAAGCGTTTCGAGCGTTTCGAGCGGTTCGGTGAGCGTCAGCCCCAGGTGGCGCGTGACGGCTTCCACCGCCTGAACCGGCGACAGGGAAGCGTTTCCGCCTTTGGCGGCGGCGCGCAATTCTTTAATGAAACTGCTGTTGAGATTGATCACCTTGCCGTCTTTCGCCACATTGGTGCTCATCTCCGCGCCGACGACTTCGATGCCCTCAATCTGCTGCCTGAGATAAATGTGGGTGACGCCGTTGTGACGATCCGTGTACTGATCCGTCACCTTCGAATCGAGCACGTCGGCTTCGGACAGTCCGAATTTCTGCCGGCTTTGCTTGATAAAGCCGAGCGCGATGTCGAGCGGCTGACCATTGCCGGGGGCGGTCAGCGGCTCGATTTTTCCGGGTGCCTGAAGGGAGACTGATTCGGGGCGGTGACCGAACTGCTTCGGCTTTTTCTCGGTCTTTGCTCTGTTGTCCGACTGTGCTGTCGCACTGGTAAAATTGGTGGGAAGGGTGAGCGCTAAGATAAGCATGGCAAATATCAGCGCTACGGAAATCTGGCGTAAGGAAAAGTGGGGTTTTCGCTTCAACAGGGCTCTCCTTTGAACGTGTGGTTGTCCGCTAAGTAGGAAGGTAAGGTGGCAAAGAAAGACGCTATATGCTGATGCGGGTCGAGCCGACTCACGTACCGCTTTGCCGGTAAGCGTCATTGGACGCCGAACGATGGTAGGGGCTTAACTAGATGCCGAACGGTCGTCAGGAGTTGCCCGACAGTTACGTCTGAACCCGGCACATCTCAACTATTTATTTGCCCGAACGGGCTTGATCGAACTCCGGTTCATTGAAAGACGAATGATCCGCCACTTCAAGACACATCCCGGAAAAGTAATGGTTCAGTTTGAAATTTAAGCGCCCATGAACTGTGGCTCAGACTTTCAAACCGAACCACTATTCAACCTTGAGACGTTGATGACCGGCCGGGAGCGGCTTGCGGCAGGTGAGGCTCGTCAGTCCGTTCGTCCGGTTTGCGACGGAACGTTTTCTTGCCACCGGGTCGCGTCGGGGCTACTCTGTATGAAGGTGTGAGGAGGCCATGTCGAACCAGACTACAGAACAATCCGGCGGCCGGGTACCGCCCGTCAGCCCCGTCAGGCTCCTGAGAATTTTATTAGGTTACGTCAAGCCCTACACTTCGCGCGCCGTCTTGTTGCTCCTGACGCTCGTCGTCGAGGGAACGTTCAACACCCTGCTGGCGCTGAGTCTCAAATTTCTCATCGACTACGCCATCAACCCGCGAAATGCGAGGGTGATGGCCGTCATCCTCGGCGGCCTGTGTCTCGGATTTCTGCTCACCGCCGCCTCGCAGGTGCTCCGCGATTACCTGTACGCATGGCTCGGTTCGCGTATCCTCAACGACATCCGTAAAGAGATGTTCGGCCATTTCCAGCGGCTCTCGCTGGGGTTCTACGCGCGTTCGCAAACGGGCGATTTGTTGTCGCGCTTCTCTTCGGATTTGGCGGCCATCGAAAACGCGGTGGTGCTCGGCGTGCCGGGCGCGTTGCTCTGCGTCATCAACATTATTTTCAGCACCTTGATCCTATTTGCGATTGATTGGAGACTCGCGCTCGGCGCGATGATCGGCCTCCCGTTCTGCATCATCGGGCCGAAGATATTGGCGCCGCGCGCGCTCGATGCGGGGCATCAACTGCGCGGCGAACAGGCCGCTCTCGCCAACATCATTCAAGAGAATCTGGGGGCGCAACAGATCGTCAAGGCGTTCAGCCTGAAACAGTCTGCGCTCGACAATTTCTCTGCGCAGGCGTCGAAGGTCGTGCATCTGGCGACGCGCTTCAATTTCCTGAGTTACGTAACCGAGCGCAGCCCCAACATCGGCATGCTGTTGTTCAACGTCCTGCTCATCAGCGGCGGCTCGTACCTCGCCTATCAAGGGTCGCTCTCCATCGGCTCGCTCGTGTCGTTCAACGCGCTGTTCATCATGGTCAGTTCGTCCGTGATGGGTCTGACGGCGGTGACGCCGACGCTCCTGCAAGCCACGGGCGGGATGCAGCGCGTGCGCGAACTACTCGACGAGCCGCCCTCGGTCGTCGAACTCCCCGGCGCACGGCCGCTGCCCAAACTCTCCTCCGGCATTCGTTTCGAGGACGTGACCTTCGGCTACACGCCCGAACAGACCAACCTCGCGAACGTCAGCATGAATTTGCCTTCCGGGGCGCGCACCGCTTTTGTCGGCCATAGCGGCTGCGGCAAGAGCACCAATCTGAACCTCATCATGCGCTTCTACGATCCGCAGGCGGGACGCGTCACGTTCGACGGCATAGACCTGCGGGCAGCCCTGCTCGATTCGCTCTACGATCAAGTCGGCATCGTCTTTCAGGAGAGCTTCCTCTTCAACACGAGCATTCGCGAGAACATACGCCTCGGCAAGTCCGGGGCGACGGATGCGGAGGTCGAGGCCGCGGCTCGTGCGGCTGAACTCCACGACATCATTCTGCAAATGCCGGAAGGCTACGAGACCATTGTGGGAGAGCGCGGCGGGCGTCTGTCGGGCGGTCAGCGTCAGCGCGTCGCCATCGCCCGCGCGCTCGTCCGCAACCCCTCGCTCATCATTCTGGACGAGGCGACCTCCGCCCTCGACCCCGGCACGGAGGCCGCCATCAACGACACGCTCGAACGCGTCTCGGCGGGTCGCACTGTCATCTCCGTGACGCACCGGCTGAAATCCGTGGTCAACTTCGACTGCATCTTTGTCTTTAAGCAAGGCCGGGTGATCGAGCAGGGTTCGCACGAGAGCCTGTTACGCCACGGCGGAACTTACGCGGGCATGTGGCGCAGGCAGACGGGCACATCCGTCTCGGCGACCGGCGACCTGCGTCTGGTCGATGTCGGCCTATTGCGCGAAGTGCCTTTATTCAAGGACTTGGACGAGTCTTATCTACGAGAAATCTCCGACATGTTCATCACGGAGCGCGTGCCCGCCGGGCGCACCGTCATCGAAGAAGGCGACGAGGGCGCTCGCTTTTACATCATCATCCACGGCATGGTGGCCGTCACCGCGACCGACGACGAAGGGCAGGCGCATCGCGTGGCGATCCTCGACGACGGCGACTACTTCGGCGAAATCGCGCTCCTCGCAAATATCCCCACCACCGCCTCCGTCGTCACCCTAGCTCCCAGCGTCTTCATCATCCTCCAACGCGAGCAACTGTTGAAACTCATGCAGCAGCACGCCGGACTCGGCGCGCAGGTGCGCGATGCGCTCGAACGCCGCCTGAGAGAAACGGAAGCCATCATTGCCTAGAGGCGCACGTCTTTCGCGAAACCCCGCGCCGATTCGCATCTGGAAAGTGGAAAACTATCAACGCGCCTGTTCGGCCGCGCGGCCACCGTCGCGCCGGAAAGAACGGCGGCGGCAACTCCCGAAAATAAACCGCACGGCGTGATACTTTTTTCCGCCCTCGCGCGCATTAAGCTATAGAGATTGACAGTAGCGAGGGAGATGAAGATGACCGTAGCGACTGACGCCGGACGCCGGGAAATTTCCAACATAGAGATTCGGGAAAAAAACGGGTACAAAGGTGTCTTTGCGAAAGAAGACATGGAGATGAATTCGCCCGTCAAATTGGAGGGAGTGATCTCGGATCGTCAAAGCAGGTATTCGATTCAGTTGGGAAAGAACAAGCATCTTAATTTACCGGCGGGCGTGAACGGAAAAATTGATAACCCCGATTTTTTTTGGACGTACTTAAACCATAGCTGTCAGCCTAACGGTTACATCAATACTACGGACTTGACCTTCCGCGCGCTGAGAAAGATCAAACGCGGCGAAGAGTGCACTTTCAACTATTTAACGACAGAGTATGAAATGGCCGCTCCTTTCATTTGCCGATGTGGGGCGGCTAAATGCTTTGGGTTGATACAAGGCCACAAACATCTCAGCGCGGAGCAGAGGGAAGAACTGGCCTCTCACACGGCGACTCTTCCAACCGCTCGCGGCAGATAAGTGGCCGGACGTTTATTCGGCTTTCTACACATATAAGGTGAAACTACACGCCTCCTGAGCCGGTTCCGCGTTGCGGGTAACTCCGAAGCGCACCGGAATTCCTTTCCTTACCTTCCTTTCAAATTGACAGGCGTGTTGACCGATGACGACCGACTCGGTCAGACGGCGCGGCTCAAATCCTCTTGCCTTCGACCGGCGAGATCGCTGAAAGCCTGTATTTTCCGCCTCTCCCGACACACCGCTGTTCCGGCACGCCGCTCGCTTTGCCTGCGCCCGCTCGACCTTTGTCGGCGTCGATTTTTGTTGAAACGCATGTCACCGAAAAGAGCCTCCTCTCAGTGAAAACGAGAGCGGGCACGCACTCACCAGCCTAACCCCCTTCCCGGCAGGGGCATGGTAGTGGGAGTTACCGAAGGACAAAAATGAAAAAAAACAGACGATGTATTCTACTTACGCGTGCGGCGGCACTGGCCTTGTTTTTGGCCGCCTGCGCGGGGCTGATGAGCCTAGCCCCTCTGTCTCACGGTTGGGCAAAGGAAACGAAGACCGAAGTTAAAGCGGAGAAGGTCTCTCCCGACCTGAGAGAACGCATCAAGCGTAATCCCGACGAGCGAGTCACGGTCATCTTACAATCGGCCGGAGCGTGGGGCATGGCTCAGGACGGACTCATGCGTGCGTTCGGGGCGGGGGTTAAGAGCAACTTCCAGAACTTCGACATGAGAGCCGTCGAAGTGCCTGCCCGCGTCGCCGAATTGCTGGCGATGCAGAATGAGTTCGACTACGTCTCGCTGGATCGTGAGGTGGAAGCCCTCGGCCACCTCTCGCTCACCACCGGCGCCGACGCCGCCCGCAAGATGACGGGCGCCTCGACCGAATATAACGGTACGGGCATCGGCATCGTCGTTATCGACTCAGGTATCTATCAGAACCACGTCTCATTTACACAGGCATCAGGCGGTACGCGCATCACCGCGAGCGTGGACTTCACCGGCTCCGGCACGTCCGCCGACCCTTACGGGCACGGCACGCACGTCGCGTCGGTAGCCGCCTCGAACTCCATGGTGGCGCAGGGCGCTTACACCGGCGTCGCGCCCAACGCCAACATCCTGAATTTGCGCGTGCTCGACGCCCTGGGCAAGGGCGCCACCTCTACGCTGCTCTCGGCTCTCGATTGGGTGTACACGAACCGCGCCGCGCACAACATCCGCGTCGTGAACATGAGCCTCGGCACCGCCGCGGTTGACTCCTACCGCAACGACGCCATCTGCAAGGCCGCGCGTAAACTCGTGGACGCCGGGATCGTGGTCGTTGCCGCCGCCGGCAACGAAGGGAAGGACTCGAACGGTAATAAGATTTACGGGCAGATTCACAGCCCCGGCAACGAGCCGTCCGTGATCACGGTCGGCGCGTCGAACAGCTTCGGCACCGACGCCCGCTCGGACGACGCGGTGACGACCTACAGCTCGCGCGGCCCGACCCGCAGCTTCTACACCGACCTCGCGGGCGTGCGCCGCTACGACAACCTCGTCAAGCCCGATCTGGTCGCCCCCGGCAACAGGATCATCGAGGCGCAGGCGGCGGGCAACTACCTCGTCACGACGAACCCGCAACTCGACGCCAACGTCAGCGGGGCAGCGACGAAAGAGCAGATGTACCTGTCGGGCACGTCAATGGCTGCTCCGGCAGTTTCGGGCGCGGCGGCTCTCCTGCTACAGGCTAACCCGAACCTTACGCCGAACCTCGTCAAGGCGATTCTCCAGTACACGGCGCAGCCGCTCGCGGGCTTCAATAACTTCGAACAGGGCGCCGGTCAGCTCAACCTCGAAGGCGCGATGCGCCTCGCCAAACTCGTCCGCACCGATCTGTCGGCGACGACCCTTCTCGGCGAGCCGTTGTTGACGGCTACTGTTCCTGTCCAAACCTCCACCATCGCCGGAACCACTTTTAACTGGGGCGGCTCCGTCATCATGCAGCAGACGTTCGTGACGGGACTCAATCTGATCACCAAGTACCAGAAGGTCTACGCCCTCGGTGTGCTCATCGGCGACGGCGTGCTCATCTCGGACGGCGTGCTTGTCGGCAATGGCGTGCTTATATCCGATGGGGTGCTCGTCTCCAACAGTCTTATCACCAGCAACGGCGTGCTGATCGGCGACGGTACGATCTTTTGCGGCACCGGCGTGCTCATCGGTGACGGCGTACTCATCGGCGATCATAAGGTGTTCGGCGACGGCGTGCTCATCGGCGACGGCGTGCTCGTCGGCGACGGCGTGCTCGTCGGCGATGTCGCGAACGCGGCCAACTCGTACATGATCAACGGAGACCCGACGACCTCCATGAAGGTCGTGCCGGACATCACCGTGGTCGCTCCGACCGCGCCCTCGACGCTCGCGGTGGCGGCCGCCTCGATGACGCAATTGAACCTCTCTTGGAAAGACCTGTCGGCGAATGAGGATGGCTTTATCGTCGAGCGATGCACCGGCGCGACCTGCACCAACTTCGCCGAGATCGCACAGGTAGGGGCGAACGTCGTTACGTTTTCGAGCACGGGTCTGACGAAGGCCGCCACTTACCGCTTCAGGGTCAGGGCGGTTAACGCCGGGGGTTACTCGGCGTATACGACAATCGTCAATGGCACGACCAAGAGCCGCTAACTCCGGGAAAGTACATTAAGCCGATGTCACTCGATTTGCTACAACATGAAGTGACGGCCGAAACGCCCTTTCTCCCGGCGTCGGACGTGACGGTCATGACCGATCAACTCATGGAAGACGAGCGCGAAGAAGTCCTCGCCTTCCTGCAAGAGAATCCCCTCCGCACCGTGGCGATGGCAGGCTTTATCAGGGACAACGGGTTTCGGAGCGGGTATAACCGCGGCATCTTCTGGGGCTGCCGTAACTCGGAAGGCGAACTTGAAGGCGTCGCCCTGATCGGCCACGTCACGCTCATCGAGGCACGCACCCAACGAGCGGTGCGTGAGTTAGCCCTCGTCGCGCAGGTCAGCGCGCGCAAGCACATGATTCTGGGCGAGCGTGAGCAGGTCGCGGCGTTCTGGGCTGCTTACGCCGACTCCGGACAGCCGCTCAGGCGCGCCTGCCGCGAGCGGCTCTTTGAATTGCGACACGCGGTGGCGGTAACAAAAGAGGTCGAGGGTCTGCGCCGGGCTACCCCGGCTGATATTGACCTCATCGCGCCGGTACATGCCGCGATGGCCGAGGAGGAGAGCGGGGTTAATCCTCTCAACACAGACCCGGAGGGGTTCGTCGGGAGGTGCCTGCGCCGCATCAAGGCGGGTCGCGTGTGGGTGAATATCGAGGACGGCAGGTTACTTTTCAAAGCCGACGTGCAGGCCGACACGCCAAATGTGGTCTACCTTGAAGGCGTGTGGGTGGCTCCCTCAGAGCGCAATACGGGCTTCGGCAGACGCTGCGTGACTCAACTGTCCCGTGATCTATTGCTAAGGACGAAGAGTGTGTGCCTGCTCGTCAATGAGGAGAACGAGCGGGCGCACAACTTCTACCGCCGGTGCGGCTTCCGATACGAGGGTGTGTACGACACCATCTTCCTCCAACGTGACTGTCGCAGCTAGTACTTTTGAACGAACCGGTCACCCTGATTTGAGCACGATGCCCGAAGTTCTCGGACGGCGACCGGGCAATCCGTGGTTTATGGCAGACACCAGCCTCCCTCTTCAATGGCACATCAATCGCCTATTGTTACGGTAGCCCGGCCTCTGTCGGGCGCGCTCTTTTACCAATGAGTCATCGATAAGAGCCTCCTCTTTGTGAAAACGGGAGTGGGCGCGCACTCACCAGCCTAAATCCCTCAACAGAGACACGGCAGTGGGAGTTCCCGTAGGACAATCCATGAAAACTTTCAAATGTTCTCTACCCCTCAGACGAGTGACGGCGCTCGCTCTGCTCTTTGCCTTAAGCGCGGGTCTGCTGCTGTCCGGCTACGCTTGACGACCTGGAGCAGATCGTCGAGGCGCACGCACGGATGGTCTTCGAAGAGAGCGGCGTCGACCCGCTGGTCGATGACGCCGGGGGTTTCCGCCATCGGTGCGCCCGGCGCGTCGAGCGGGGGAAGGTGTGGACACTGATCGAGCGCGGTGAGATGATCTTTAAGGCCGATGTCCTGACGGAGACGCCGGAGGCCACCTACATCGAAGGGGTGTGGGTCAACCCGTCCCATCGCTCCAAAGGCTACGGACGGAACTGCTGGGCTTCGTTGAGCCGCGCGCTCCTCAACCGCGCACCGGCCTTCTGCTGGTTCGTGAACGCCCAAATTAAGGCGGCTCGGAGTTTCTACGAACGTGTCGGCGGCGTATCGTTCGGCGATTACGACAAGGTCTACATATAGCCTTCCCCCGCCCGATGAAGGCTCTCGTCGCCACAGTCATCAATTATTCCTGATCCCGCTTCAAACTGTCAGTTTGACTGACGGACTGGCTTTGTAACCGGCTCCCTGTCAGGCTGACCGTTAGACTCTATCTCTACGCGTACACTTGAGCTGATTTCCGGCTACATTTCCTGATTTCTCATAACGGCTCGCTGGCATGGCGCTCGCTAGTGAAAGGCGGGTCGTGATGTCCGGCCAGCCCTCGCCGAATTCGCTGTCCTTAAAACAGCACACACAAGCCGCGAGCCGCCTCTTGAACAAACAACGCTTCCATCAGCCCTTCCTACGATTGATACCCGCCCTCGGCGCGGTCGTCTGCCTGTACTGTTTCTATCGGCTCCCCTACGCCCAGATTGATCTCCGCTTCCTGCTGCTGGCAACGGCCACACTTTGTTTCGGCTCCCGCCTCGGCATCGAGTTTTCCAAACACAAGGTTCAGATCACCGTCTCCGACAGCTTTATCTTCCTCACGCTTTTGCTCTACGGCACCGAGGCCGCCGCCCTGCTGGCCGCCGCCGAAGCCTTCTGCTCGTCGTTCCGCTTCGCCAAGCTCTGGCTGACGAGGTTCTTCAACGCGGGACTGCTCGCCATCTCCACCTACGTCACGGGCGAAGCCGTCGGCTACGCCGTCGGCGCCATCGTCGAACTGGGGCGCGAAACTCTTTCCGGCAGATTCCTCATGGCCGTCTGCCTCATGTGCGGCGTGCAGTTTTTGGTCAACACCGGCATCCCGGCGCTGCGCCAGTCGATGAAGCTCGGCCTGCCTTTCACCCAGGTCTGGAAAGAGCATTACCTCTGGACTTCCGTCACGTACTTGGCAGGCGCCACGGCGGCCGGCGTCACCGCGCGACTCGTTAACGGGTACAGCTTCTACGCGCTGGTGGTGATGGTGCCCGTCATCACCATCATTTACTTCACCTACCAATCCTACCGCAAACAGTTACAGTCCACGCTTGAGCAGGCTGAGCAGGCTGAGCGTCACGCAGAGGAACAGCGGGTCATCACTCAGGCGCTCAGAGAGAGCGTCGAGGAGCAGAAGGTGATCGGGGTGGCGCTCAAGAAAAGCGAGGAGCACTTCCGCAGCGCGTTCGATTACGCCGCCGTCGGCATGGCGCTGGTCGGGACGGACGGGCGTTGGCTGAGCGTCAACAACTCACTCTGCAAGCTCGTCGGGTACTCCGAGCAGGAGCTTTTGCAAACGAACTTCCAGTCCATCACCCACCCGGACGACCTCGGCGCGAATCTGACCGACCTCTACCAGATGCTCGCGGGCAAGATGGTCACCAGCACCCGCGAGAAGCGTTATATACACAAAGAGGGGCGCGTTGTGTGGGCGACCGTCAGCGCGTCGAGCGTTTTCGACGAGCACGGGAAGCCTATGCACTTCATCTTGCAGGCGCAGGACATCACGGAGCGCAAACAGGCGGAGGAGCAGCTTCACCGGGCGGCTTTCTACGACGCGCTCACCGGGCTGCCTAACCGCGTCCTGTTCACAGACCACCTGAGGCTGACGCTTGAGCGGGCGAAGCAACATCGAGATCATCTCTTCGCGGTGCTGTTTCTGGACATCGACCGTTTCAAGAACATAAACGACAGCCTGGGACACATGGTCGGCGACCAACTGCTGGTGGCCGTCGCGCAGAGATTGCAAGGGTGCGTCCGGCCTGAGGACACCGTCTCGCGCTTCGGGGGCGACGAGTTCGCCGTCCTCCTCAACGGCGTCAAGCACTCGGCGGACGCCCTCGCCATCACGGAACGAATCCTACGTGAAATAGAAGCTCCGTGCAGGCTGAGCGGCTTTGACGTGTTCACGAGCACCAGCATCGGGGTCGCCCTCTCCGTGGTCGGCTACGACACCACGGAGGAGATTCTGCGCGACGCCGACACGGCCATGTACCGCGCGAAGGAGCAGGGCAAGGGACGCTTCGAGGTCTTCGACAAGATCATGCACGCCCGCGCCGTCTCGCGTCTGAAGTTGGAGAGCGACCTGCGTCAGGCTCTGGAACGCGGAGAGTTCGAGGTTTATTACCAGCCGATCATTAATCTGGAAGCGGGCGGACTCTCAGGCTTCGAAGCGCTTCTGCGCTGGCACCATCCGGAGCGCGGCCTGATCTCGCCCGCCGACTTCATCCCCGTGGCGGAGGACACGGAACTCATCATCCCCATCGGAGAGTGGGTGCTGTACGAAGCCTGCCGTCAGGTGCGCGAATGGCAGTTCGCCTATCCGGCGGACGCGCCGCTCACGATCAGCGTCAACCTTTCGGGCAAACAATTCAAGCAGCCCGACCTGGTGGGTCAGGTCAAACGGATTCTCTACCAGACAGGACTCGAAGCGGGTTGTCTGAGGCTGGAGATCACCGAGAGCATGATCATGGAGGACGCCGAGGCCGCCACGGCCATGCTCAGGCAACTGCGCTCGCTCAACGTCCAACTGAGCATCGACGATTTCGGCACGGGCTATTCGTCTTTGAGCTACCTCCACCGCTTCCCCGTCAACATTTTGAAGATCGACAGGTCATTCGTCGGTCGCATGTCGATGGACGAGGAAAGCCTGGGCATCGTTGAGACCATCATCACTCTCGCGTCGAAGTTGAAAATGGATGTGGTGGCCGAGGGGATAGAGACCGTCGAGCAGGAGCAAAAACTCAAGACGCTGGGCTGCCATTACGGGCAGGGCTACTTATTCTCTCAGCCTGTCTCGGCGGAGGCGGCTATAGCATTGGTCGATGAGGATTGGCAGAGACGCGGGTTGGCGTGCGTCGGAGCCGTAGTGCCGTCTCAGGATGAGGTCGAGTTATTGAGCGGCGCGTATTCGATGTAGCGCGGGTGGAGCCATCAAACATTGCCGTTTATCATGGCGGTGTGGCGAAAATTATTTTCAAGCGCGCAAGGTCGCCCGTAGCTCTTACTCAGGCGGCAACCTGAAAGAGCGAAGCAAAAAGAGTCACGCTTCGTGAACAGTCCTGTTGAGATGAGTTGAGAGTACGTGAAGGAGGGATAATACCTGAATCGCTATTCTTGCTACACAACATAAAAGCGGCCTAAGTTATCGAAGCTTAGGCCGCTTTTCAGTTGAGGTTCAAACAAGTTCGTTAACTGTCTGCGAAATCGTGCGCCGGATGTCTTCCGGCATTTCACCAGGCATAAAATTTGCGCCTGTTCCTCATTCGTTGGTTATTGCTCATGCGGCAGACCGACCGACCACGCTGCCGTCGAACCTCGAATCAATTGTCTTTAACTGAAGCGCCGGAGGAGTGGGGGAGAGATATTGCGGCGGAATACTAAGTTCCTCCATCTTCCGGCGGTCGGCTTCTTCTATCCGGTCGAGTCCGGCGATGTAGCGACGCTCGTTATTTTGCAGGGGATTGCTGATGCTCAGGATTTCGGAGCCGGAAGCGAGAATCACTTTTTTGTACTGCGGCATGTTGCTAGCCCACAGCTTCGTCCAGTAGTGGCGTCCGACGTTGGTGAGGCTGCCGAGTTGGCGGCAGAGCCTTTTGAAATGGTCAACCGCCTCGGTCGGTTCAAGTCCGAGGGGGCGATGGCAGAGCGTGTAGCCGTCGTAGTCGCGGCTCACCGTGCCCGGAAGAATCCGTCCCTCCTTTTGCAGTTGCCGGTAAAAGGGCGTCTCCGGGTAAGGGCAGACGATGCCGAGGAAAGTGATGTTGAAGTATTGAAGGTCTGACAAATACTCCGGCAATTTCTCCAGATACTCGTTGGTGTCTCCGTCGGAGCCGACGAGCAGGCCGAAGGAAAGCATGATGCCGTTGGCGAAGCAGCGGCGGATCACACGGTCTACTTCCGTGATCTTGTTCTGTCCCTTGTTCATCGCCTTGATGGAGTCGGGGTTGAGAGATTCGAGGCCGGTGTAGATGTAGCGGCAGCCCGCCTGCGCCATCAACTTCACCAACTCTTCGTCCTTGAGAACGTTGAACGTCAGCGCGCAACCCCAGGTCTTCTTGAGCGGCACGAGTTCTTCGCAAAGCCTGCGCAGGTAGCGCGGGTCGCCGCCGAGGTTGTTGTCGAGGAATGAGAAAGCATTATCGAACACGCCGAAGTAGTTCTTGTTCCAGCGCATCTTGAACTTGATTTCGTCGATGACCTGCTCGACCGGGCGGTAACGATATTTTTCGTGGCCGGTGAGCACACAGAAGTTGCAGGAGAAAGGGCAGCCGCGCGAGGCTTCAATGCCGGGAAGCCGGATGGAGTTGGTGCGGAAGTCGATCAAGTCGTAACGGTAGGGCTTAATCTCGACCGCGCCGCGCGAAGGGAGATTGTAGCGTTTCTGTAACTGTCCGCGAGCGAAGTCCGAGACGAGCGCGGGCACGTTGGTTTCCGGTTCGCCCGTGACGACCGCATCGAAATACTTTTCGCAATCCTCCGCAAAGTGCGTGGCGTGACGGCCGCCGGCTACCGTCTTGATGCCACGCTGCCGAAACAGGGTGGAGAGCACTTTCGTGTGCTCGTAGTAAGAGTGCAGGTACGAGAAGAAGACCAAATCCCAATCGCGGTCGAGCGGGATGTCGGCTTCCTTCTCGTTGTAAAGTTCGACCTCGGCATCGTCCGGGCACAGGCTGGCGATCAGTTCGGGCACGGACGATTGCATCACGCCGCGCTCTTTGCGCGGCAGTCGTGTGGGGTGTGTATAAGTTGAGATGACGGCGATACGCATGTTTGACCCTTTAGTGTTTTGACGTTCGAGTTAACCGGGCTGCCTTGAAATCTCTGTCAGGCTTTTTGAATTGCGGCGGGGGACTGCATCTCCCGTCGCGGCTGCACGGCGCGGCGCGGTTTTGCCGCCTTCGTCGTGTGGTAAGTGCCGAAGATGTAGTCGAACAGCGGCGAGGTGACGCCGTAGCGCACTTTCGCGTCGTAGTGATGATGCATCAGGTGATACTTTCTGTAGTATCGAATGACGCGGTTCCGCGACATGCCGTGATGCGCCTGAAAGTCCAGAAACTCGTAGAAGAAATAACCGGCCATCAACCCGGTGTAGAGATAAGTCATGGATTGCCAGCTTCCCGTCGCAGCCCACGCGACGAGGCAGTAGACGACGCTCACGGGCAGGCTCTCGCTCAGTTGGACGTTCAGGCGTTCGAGAGAGAGCGGGTCTGCGTGGTGCTTCAGGTGCGTCCGGTTTCCCGGTAAATCAATGCCGTTAGCTCCCGGTACGCGATGCAGCACCCAACGATGCACGGCGTATTCGTACAGACCCCAGATCAGCAGACCGACCAAAAATAACACGGCGGTTTGAAGGAACGATACCCCGCCGCTGTAGACCGCGGCCGCATTCATCGCGATTAAGATGACGGTGTAAAAAGCGTAGGGCCGATATAGTTCAAACTTATCGATCTCAAGATTTCGCTCACGCTTGGTTTTTCTCTGTGTGTTCACGACTACCCCCACCTGATAACGAGTGCCGGTCTTCATATGAATAAGCCGGTTCAACTGTTAACGCGGTGTGGAGTCGCAAATCGGATCACCCTCTGGTAAATTTTTCCGCACACGGCTCTTACATTTTTCCGGATAGCATCGAGTGGAGACATTCATGCGCAGGGAGACATCAAGATGAATTACCGGCGGCTCGGAAGAACGGGATTGAAGGTTTCGGAGTTGTGTCTGGGAACGATGACCTTCGGCTCGAACTTCTACAACATCGGCGCGGTCGATCAGGCGAGCGCCAACGCGATAGCTGCGCGTGCGTTGGAGGCGGGCGTCAACTTCTTCGACACGGCGGACGTTTACTCCTACGGCGAATCGGAAACGATACTCGGCCGCGCCATCAAGGAAGCGGGCGTCGAACGCGGCTCAATCGTGTTGGCGACGAAGGTGCGCGGCGCGATGAGCGAGGCCGCGGGCGGCGGCACGGGCGACGTTAACAACGTCGGGCTTTCGCGCCAGCACATCATCTCGGCCTGCGAAGCGAGTTTGAGGCGACTGGGAACCGACTACATAGACCTGTATCAAGTTCACGGTTGGGATCACTTGACGCCCGTCGATGAGACGCTGCGCGCACTCGACGACCTCGTGAGACAGGGCAAGGTGCTCTATCTCGGCTGCTCGAATTGGTCTGTGCGGCATCTGATGAAAAGCCTGCTCGTGTCGGAACTGCGCGGGTGGGAGCGGTTCGTCTCTTTGCAGGCTTATTACTCGCTCGTCGGCCGCGACCTCGAACACGAACTGCTTCCCTTGTGCCTCGAAGAAGGTCTCGGCGTGCTCCCGTGGTCGCCGCTCTCCGGCGGTTTCCTATCGGGCAAGTATCGCCGCGACGACCCCGCGCCCGAAGGCGCACGACGCACGGGCTTCACCTTCCCGCCGATTGACGAAGAACGCGGATTCGACGCCGTCGATGCGCTCGAACGGGTGGCGAAAGAGCGCAACGCTACGACAGCGCAGGTCGCCCTCGCGTGGCTGCTCGCGCAAAGCGGCGTCACATCGGTCATCATCGGCGCGAACAAACTCTCGCAGCTTGAGGACAATCTCAAGTCGGCGGGATTGAATTTATCCGCGGAAGAGGTCGCGCGATTATCGGCCACGACCGCGCCGCGCCCGCTCTACCCGCAATGGATGATCGAAGTGCAGAGCGCCGGGCGTTGATTCGTAAATGCCTTCGGGAACGGGCATGAACGCATAAATACATGACCCGCCCAACGGTTCGACGCTCGAAGCATTTACGAAAATGGCTCTGCGACTCCGGCGGCGGCGTTGACGGCCTCGCGCATCCGCTGCGGTAGCACGGTTTTAACTTTTGCGTGCCGATGCGTCGTCGCCGTGGGCTGCTGTAAGTCCCAGGCCAGACCCAGCGCCGCAAGCAATCGAATCACTAAGTAGGAAAGGTCTAACTGGTTCCACTTCATGCCGTGCCTGACGGAGCGCGGGACGGCATGGTGGTTGTTGTGCCAGCCTTCGCCGAGCGCGAGGAGACCAACCCACCACACATTACGGCTGCCCTCTCTCGTCTCAAACATGCGTGAACCGAACCAATCATGGTGGCAGAATGAGTTGACCGAATAGGTGCTGTGCATCCAACAGACGACGGGCAGAAAGAAGACGCACGGCACGGCAGCCCACCCCAACGCGAACCCGCACAGCAGCACCGCCGCCAACTGCGGCACGAGCCTGTAGCGCACGAGCCAGTGATAGTAGCGGTCGGCGTTTAAGTCCTTACAATATTTGCGATATGCCGCGGTGTCAGTGGAGTTGTCATCCACGATCCAGAGGATGTGGCTGTACCAGAATCCCCTGCGCGGAGAATGCACGTCTCCCTCCTCGTCGCTGTGTTGATGATGTATGCGGTGATTAGCCACCCAGAGCAGGGGGCTGCCCTGCCCGGTCAGCATCGCTCCCGTCACGAGCACGTACTCCAACCACTTCGGGCAGCGAAACGACCTGTGGCTCAGAAGCCTGTGCAAGCCTATTGTGGTGCTGAATCCGATGAAAAAATAGTTGAAAACCGCCAGCCCTAGATAACTCGGATGCATCGGCAAAAAGAACGCGGTAGCGGCAATGAAGTGGACGAGACACAGATAGGCGACAACAACATGATTCGTCCGTATACGCCTTACCGCAATTTGAGCGGTTTCATCTTCGTTTTTCAAGAACCCTTTTGAATCCTTTGACATGGCTTAATAATTAACCTTCTCGTGGTGTCGAACCGAACATTCCAAAACCTGTTTCTCTTTAAATCGAGTTCGGGAAAGATAGCTTCCGCATCAACTCTCTATCGGCTAACGCGTATTTAAACGGCGGGCGGGATCATTCCGGGCACACCTGTGTCCCACCGTCCCGTGGTATTGAATGGCTATCGCTGATGAATCGGAAAACCTTCCGAACCATTCGACAGGGCGCAACCCTCCCAGGAGCGGGCGGGCCGCGATGCTCCGGATCAAAGTTAAACGATCAGCATGAATAGGAAACAACACGAGGTGTCGGCACGATGCGACATAAAGGCGGCGAACATCCCCCTCTCAACCTCAGGCACGAGATCGTGACGGGGAAGCTCGCCGCCGAAAAGGCGCGCGAAATATATTCGAAAATGGCCGGAGCCTACGTCCGGCAGCGTTGCATACATTCCGCTCGCACGTAACTTACTCTGCGCCCTGCTGCACGCCGCGGTAGGCGTCGAGCGCGTCTTCCGTCGGCTGCGGCGGCGCGTCGCACGCCGGTTGCTGCGGCTTCTTCTTGTCGCAGTCCTTCTCGAACTGCTTGGCTTCTTTCTCCAGCGTCTCTCTCGTCGGCGGCTTGATGGACGTATCACAAGCCACGGTCTGCGTCAGTTTGCACTGATCATTAATCGGTTGACGTTCGGGCGGGCACAACACGATGCCCATGTCCATCAACTGCCGGAGCACCAGGCGGGCGACGGTGCGACCGAGTTTCACTCCGTTCACGTGGTCGCTGCGCCAGTGGATGCCCGCCCACATGCGACCCAGCCCGATATTGTCGGCCATTCTGACCAACTCGTTTCCGATACTGTCGGGAGGCTTCGGGGCGTTCCCCGTTCCCATCGAAGGCTGCGCGCCGGCGAAGACGGGCGTCGCGCCGAAGAAGAACCAGAGGATTTCACTGGCCGCGCCCGCGTAGGTGCTGTGACCCGAAGGATAAGCCGGGTGACGCGGCGTGCCTGAGTTGTTCGCCGGGAAATTGCCGTTCTTGTCCGGCCTCGCGTCGGGGCACAAGTTGTAAGCCGGGTTGAGTTCGTCGGGGCGGTCATACAGCACGTCCAGAGGAATCTTATTGCGCAGGGCGTATTCAATCGGGCGTTCCCGCCGTGAGGTGAGTTTACGGGGGCTGAGCCACTTGTAGTACCACGCGGCTTGCAGCGCGCTGGCGATAGCCACGTCGAGCGCAGCCCACACCAACGCCTGGCGGGGCGGCGACCAGTTTCTCGTCTGGATCAGGTAGTTGAGCGCGTGGCGGTGGAAGATGCCGGGCGTCTCGCTCTCCACGGCGCGCGCCATGCCGCGCCCCGTGCGGATGATCTGTTCGCCCGGAAAGCGATTCATGACGACTGCGCCGAGGGGAGGCGGCGTCAAGTTCAGCAACCGGCTGATCGGGTGTCGTCGCCCCAGTTTGCCCTCCGGTTCGCCGGCGAGCGAGCAGGGGTCGTCACGCCGTTTAGACAGTTCTAAAAGCTCCTCGATCTCTCTTTGGGTTTCCGCCGCGCCTTCCTTGCTGCACGGGTCGGGGTAAGGCGGGAAGAAGTCGGCGCCGGCTTTGTCGGTGACGGCGGTGAGTTCTTTGATTGAGACGATGCGCAGCTTCGGGCAGAACATCCAGTAACCGGCCTGCGGTTCCACCTGCGGCCCCATGAGGCCATATTCGTGAACCACGCACGGTTCTTCCGGTTTGCTGCTTGCGGCCTTTTTCGATGGCATACTCTTCTCCTTGGTTAGAGTTCAGACCTGAGACAAGCCAAAGTGTCGGCGGGCATAGCACAGCCCGCCGCACAGAGGCGGTGGGTTCACTCGCAAGAGTTCCTATTGAGAATGACGGGATGCGGCATGACATTTCACCCCGGTCGCAATACGGTGTCTGACGTGGTTGTGAGGTTAACAGGAGAGAAACACTGGAGGAGTGAGTCTCTTGTTAACAGGAGTCGGGAAACGCGGGCAATCTACTCTTGCTCTTGTGAGGTGTCAAGAAAATTATTCAGTTAGAGTCTTTACGAATTGATGTGTCATCACGTCCTTCATGAGACGTTTTTCCTGAAAGGGAACTGAACCTTGTCGTGAGCGGCTATACTCGGCTGGAGGTCTGGTGGAGGTCGGTACCGATATAATCCATGGTCTTCACTTCTTCTTGCGGTTATCCGCCGCGTGGTTTGGCGGAGCCTTACGTCGCGCCGCCGGGCGGCAGCCAGCCGCTTCATCCAAATCCTTTGTGAACACTTTCCCGCTTGGAGTCGCCGCGCTAGAGAGGCAAGGCACTGCGCGCGGATAGCGCCGCGCGCAGTGCCTCATTCAATACAGGAGCGTTTTACGTTCTCGCTTTTCTCAGCCGGGTTTACTTCTTCGACGGCGCGACTGCGTTTCCTTTCGGTGTCTTGCGACCCGGCAGAGTGTTGACCTGACCTTTGACGCGGGATGTGCGCCTCGTGAGAACTTCGACCTCGGCGAGCGACAAATTGTTCGTGCCCGACAGTTGCACGCGCACATAGCGTCCCTGCGTATAGACCGGGATGGCCGTGGCGGCATTGAGTGAGCCGGTGAAGCGATAGCGATAGACGCCCGGCTGAGCGAGCGTGGCCGCAAGGTTCATCGACGTGAAGGGCTGGGGCGAAACCAGTACGTAGAAGTCGCCGAGGCGATCCCCGCAGCAGTCTGTCCGGTTCCAGATGTTGATCAGTTGGATCGCCTGAACGCTCCCCAGATCGACTTCCCACCAAGCCTCCGCATCAACGCCCGTCAGCGTAACCGAACCCGCGCTCCAGTCGCCGGAGGTGTTGCCGTCAACTGCCCGCGACGAAGTTCCACCCGTGAGCGTGCTCGATTGGGAGGTCGGCTTGCCCGCCGCCGCGTTGGTGTACCTTGAGGTCGGAGCCGGGGGCTGAACCGGCGCGCTGCCAACGGTCACGCCGAGCGGCTGCGAGGTGGTGGATGCACCCTTATTGTCGATGGCGCGAGCCGTGACGGTGTAAGTGCCTGCCGCGACGTTGCTCCAATCGAAACTAAACGGCGCGGCCGTATCCGTCCCAAGCAGCGTCGCGCCGTTGTAGAACTCGACCCGCGTCACCTGCCCGTCGTTGTCGGAGGCATCGGCGTGAAGCTCGACCCTGTAGAGCGGGTCGGATTCAGTCGTCGGCTCGACAGACGACGACCCGTCGCCGCCCTCAAGTGTGATCCCTGATTGAATGATGCCCGGAATAGTCCTGACATCGACCTTCGGGACAAGGTTGTGCGAGAGCGGGTCTGGATTGCGCACGCCGATCAGGTACGCGCGATCCGCGCCCAGTCCCAACGCGCTTGTGAACGATCCTCCCATGAAAATCTTGCTGCCGAAGGTTGAGGTTGTGATGGTCAAAACATCGCCGCCTGAGACTTGCGGGTTCCAGATGGAGGCAAGCCCGGTTGTGCGATCTATCGCGGCGAGGCCGTGCCTCTCCGCGTCGCCCAGGAATTGAAAACTGCCGCCCGCGTAGACGAGCGAGCCGGTGATGGAAACGGACTCGACGTAAGCCGGGTTGCCTGCCGTCAGCGGCTTCACGTCCGGATTCCACAACGTGGGCTGCGCGGTCTGGAGCGAAATTTCCGCGAGGTCTCTGTGCGCCTGCCCGCCGATTTCTCCGAAGTCGCCGCCGACATAAATGCTTCCACCCGCGATTGCCAGCGCGGCGACGTGTGCGCCCGACGCGTTGCCCGCTGAGGTGACGGACGGACTCCATGCGTTCACCCCGGCAGTCCCGATGTTGAGGGCGGCGAGGTTGGCGCGCGTCTGCCCGCCGACGGCGGTGAATTTGCCTCCGACGTAGACTGTGTCTCCGTCAACAAGCAACTCGCGCACCTCGCTCCCCGCGGCGAAGCCCGCATCCCAGTTCAAAACCTGCCCGCTCGTGCGGCTGACGGCCATGAGCGCGGGGCGGCTCAGGTCGGTGTCGGGTGAATCGAACTTGCCGCCGAGCAGCACGCGCCCGCCCGCCACGGCGATCTCGTTAATCGTGACGAGAGGATCGGGCGCAGGCTCGAAACCCACGGGCGGAGGGTCTACGAATTTGTCGAGGTTCGCGGACGGATTCCATTCGGTGACACGGCCGGTCGCCAATTCGACCTCCGCGACCTTGAGGTGTCGCGCGCCGCCTATATTTTTGAAGCGACCCGCGACGAAGATGGTCGTGTCGCCCAACGCCAGATCGTGGACGGCTCCATCGGCGGCGGGGTTCCAATCGGTCGGCTGCCCCGTGTTGATGTCGATGGCCGCGAGGTGTTTGCGCTCGACGCCGGTAGTTGCGGGGCTAGAGCCGACAAAGAGCGACGTGCCGTTTAAGGCGAACGCGGTGACCTTGCCGCCGGTCACGGGATTCCAAGAGGTGAGTGCGCCGGTCGAGGCGTCGTAGGCCGCGAGGCCGGTGCGCGTCTGCGACGCCGTCGCGGGGACGCTGCCCTCACCGCCCGCGTGCGTGAATCCGCCGCCGACGTAGATAGTTGAATTGACGGCCAGCAGTACGCTGCCGTATGTGCCCGTGTTGCCGCTGTGTTGCAACACCGGGTTCCAGTCTTTGATCGCGCCGGTCGTCGCGTCGAGTAAAGCGACGCCGCCCTTGCGGAAGTAAGTGACCGTCTGGCCGCCGACTATCTCTTGAAAACCGGAGAAGTCGCCCG
>DASQNL010000691.1:0-13602 GCA_035644995.1 Pyrinomonadaceae bacterium
AAGAAGGCAAAACCATCAATGAGTCGCGCGGCGAATTGCAGCGTTCGATCAATGTCGCCGAATATTGCGCGGGCGAAGCCAGGCGGCTGAACGGCGAAACGATTCAATCCGAATTGCCTGCCAATTTTGCTTACACAATCAAACAGCCGCACGGCGTGGTCGCGCTTATCACGCCCTGGAATTTTCCAGTCGCCATTCCGGTCTGGAAGATCGCGCCCGCGCTCGTCGCGGGCAACACGGTCATCTTCAAACCGGCGACCGTGACGCCCGCCACCGCCGTGCGCCTCACGGAGTTGTTCGCGGAGGCGGGCATCCCGAAGGGCGTACTCAACCTCGTCATCGGGTCGGGCGCGGAGGCGGGCGACGAGATCGTGAACCACCCGGCCGTGCGCGCCGTCTCTTTCACCGGCTCGAACGGCGTCGGCCTCAAGCTCTACGAGCAGTGCGCGCGGCGCGGCGCGAAAGTGCAGTGCGAGATGGGCGGCAAAAACCCCGTCATCGTGCTCGAAGACGCCGACATGAATCTCGCCGTCGAATCGACGGCGCAGGGCGCGTTCGGCTCGACCGGCCAACGCTGCACGGCGACGAGCCGCGCCATCGTCCACGAGAAAGTTTACGACAACTTCATCGAACGCATCACGGCGCGCGCCGACGCGCTCCGGCTCGGCGACGGCAGCGACCCGGCCACGGAAGTCGGGCCGCTCGTTGACGGCAAGGCGTTCAAAAGCGTCCTGTCCTACATGGACATCGGGCGCGAAGACGGCGCGAGCCTCGTCTGCGGCGGAGAGATCGCCAAAGGGGCGGGCTTGAGCAAAGGCTACTTCGTCAAGCCGACCGTCTTCGTCGGCGTCACGCCCGACATGCGCATCGCCCGCGAAGAGATTTTCGGCCCCGTCCTCTCCGTCATGCGCGCCAAAGATTTCGACGAAGCGTTGATGATCGCCAACGACAGCGAGTACGGCCTGTCATCCTCCATCTTCACCAACGACGCCGCGCGCATCTTCCGTTTCGTGGACGAGATCGAAACCGGGATGACGCACATCAACTCGCCCACGACCGGCGGCGAGGCGCATATCCCCTTCGGCGGCATCAAGTCGACGGGCGTCGGCGAACGCGAACAAGGTTCGACCGCGCTCGATTTTTACACCGAACTGAAAGTCGTCTATGTGGACTACACGGGGCGCAAGCGTGAAGGAAATTTGTATTGAGAGAATTTAAGAGTGGAATGTAGAAGTAAGCAAATCAAATGCAAAATACTTACACGGCAGTTGTCAAACAAGACGGCGATTGGTGGATCGGCTGGGTCAAAGAGATTCCCGGCATCAATTGTCAGGAACCGAGCCGCGAGGAGCTGCTGCAAACTTTGCGCGTAACTTTGCGCGAAGCATTGGAATTTAATCGCCGGGACGCCCTCGACGCTGCCGGAACAAATTACGAAGAAGAATTAATCGCGGTATGAAGCGTAGAGATTTGATTCGCTATCTTCATTCGCAGAATTGTAAACTTTTACGTGAAGGCGCAAATCATTCGTGGTGGCACAATCCGGCACAGAACAAGCGTTCAGCCGTGCCGCGTCACATAGAAGTCAGAGATGAATTGGTTAAGAAGATTTGCAAAGACCTGGGAATCCCTCCGGCGAAATAGGTTTTAACCGCGTCGATTCTTACACCGAACTGAAAGTCGTCTACGTTGACTACACGGGGCGCAAGCGTGAAGGAAATTTGTATTAAATGTCGATCCGGAGGATGAAAGCGCGCCCGCACCTCGGCTGGCTCATCTTGATTTTCGCCGTCGCGGGCAATGCTTTCGGGCAAGGCGCGAGCGGGTCGGGATGGCACCGGCTGTCTTGGCCGGGTAAGGATTGGTCTCTGGACGTTTCGCTCGCGCCTCACACCGTGACGCTGGACGACTCTCCGAGAGATGATGGGGGTTACTGGTTCGTCGCCATGCTGAGAGAGGACGACACGACGCCCGGCCGCATCCCCATGTTGATCATTCGGCTGGAGGCGGCGAAAGCCGTTGGGAGTGCGACGGACTTTCGAGACTCCGTCGTCCGGAGCCTTAAAAAATCGGAAGGGGTCAACGCCGGAAGCGTAAAAACTTTCGCGTACAAACAATTTCCCGCGTTCAGATACTCGATCATGAATCCGATGGCGCGGGTGTATTCTCAAGCTCCCGTGCCTCCCGGCGGGATGGCGCCGGCGTGGCGCGGCATGGAAGCGTTTTTCGTGAAAGACGACATCCTGATCACGTTTCGTCTCAACGCCGTCGCACTGGAAAAAGAGGAAGAGCAGTTGTTCTATCGCGTGCTCGATTCCGTCAAGTTCACGGACACTTCAACGCCTGCCAGCAGTTTCGATTATTTGTACAGAGCCAAAACCCTCATCCGGCAAAAGCAATACGCCGAAGCCCTCGCAGACCTCGACACCGCGCTCGGCATGGAACAGAAGCAACGCCGACTCGATGCGGCGCACTGGAGAAAACTGTTCGGGCATTTGCTGGACATTCACTCCGCCGCGGGCGACCGGGAGAAGGTGAAGACGCTGCTGGATTACGGCGTCGCCAACGACCCGGCCTATCCTGTGTTTCATCTGGGGCTGGCGTATTATTACGCCGCGCAAGGCGAGTTGGACAACACCATCGCGGCTTTGGAGAAGGCATATGTGAACCGGAAGAATGATCGGCTGACTGCGGGTTGGGCTTGGATCGATCCGCTGACTCATCCCGCGTTCGCGCAGTTCAAGCAAAACGAAAAGTTCCGCCGGGCAGCCAAAGCGATGAAGAGGTAGCATCCGGGGTACGGGAAGATAATCTTTCAAGTCATTAACGGAGAATAAACATGAGCACCACCGTAGAACCGCAGATCGCGCCATCGGAGATCGTCCGCAAGCACAAGGAGTTTCTCTTCCCCGCCGTCGCCACCTACTATCAGGAACCCGTCGCGCTCGTGCGCGGCGAGGGTCAATACGTCTGGGACGACCGGGGCACGCGTTATCTCGACTGTTTCGGCGGCGTGCTCACGGTGAGCGTCGGCCACGCCAACCCGCAGGTCAACGCGGCCATCATCGAACAGGTCAAGACTCTCTCGCACACCTCGACGCTCTACGCCAATAAGCCGCAGGGCGACCTCGCCGAAAAGCTCCACCAGATCACGCCCGGCCGCCTCAAAAAGTCCTTCTTCACCAACAGCGGCACGGAGGCCGACGACACCGCCATCACGGCGGCGAAACTTCACACCGGCCGCCACGAGATCGTCGTGCTACGCCACAGCTATTCCGGCCGCTCGGCCACCGCCCTTTCCGCCATCGGCCATTCCACCTGGCGACCGCTCCCCGCGCAGGTCGCGGGCATCGTCCACGCGCGCGCGCCCTATTGCTATCGCTGCCCGCTCAAGTTGAGCTACCCGCAGTGCGGCCTCGCCTGCGCCGAAGACATCAAAGACGTGATCGAGACGACCACCACCGGACAGATCGCCGCCTTCATGGCCGAACCCATTCTCGGCGTCGGCGGCTTCATCGTGCCGCCCGCCGGATACTTCGAGCGCGCCGTCGAGATCACGCGCGCTCACGGCGGACTCTTCATCGCCGACGAAGTGCAGACCGGCTGGGGGCGCACGGGCGACAAGTGGTTCGGCATCGAACACTGGAACGTTGAACCGGACATCATCACCTCCGCCAAAGGCATGGGCAACGGCGTCCCCATCGGCATGACCATCGCCACGCCTGAAGTGGCCGACAGTTTCCCCGGCCTCACCTTCTCCACCTTCGGCGGCAACCCGGTCTCGATGGCCGCCGCTCTCGCCGTCATCAAAGTGATCGAAGACGACAACCTGCGCGCGAACGCCGCCACCGTCGGCGCATACTTCCGCGAACGTCTGGAAGAACTCAAAGTCAAGTATCCCGTCATCGGCGACGTGCGCGGCATGGGACTCATGCAGGGACTCGAATTCGTCAAAGACCGCGAGACGAAAGAACCCGACCCGCAATCCGTCCTCCGCGTCTTCGAGGAGACCAAACGCCGCGGCGTCCTCATCGGCAAAGGCGGCCTCTACGGCAACGTCATCCGCACCGGCCTCATGCTCAACTCGACGAACGACACCGTCGACGAGTTGATCGCAGCTCTCGATGCCGGCTTTGCCGCGTTATGATGTGGTAATTGCGAACCCCCAATGTTTATCGCTACAATCATGGTGAAAACATATCTCTGCGCTCGTTGAAATTTATGGCGTTGACTAATTCAGACAAAGAATTGCTTAAGGGAATCTACCGGAAGGTAAGAGACCAGCCGCTCAAACCGGGGACTCCGGATTTCGAGCGTTTTTACCAGCCGATTTATGAGATTCCCGGTAAGGAAGACCCTGTAGATTTTCTACAGAAGGCAATTCAGTTCAGTGAGTACGAAAGCCTACAGCTTTTCTCCGGCTTTCGCGGTTCGGGCAAAACGACGGAGCTTTTCCGGCTCAAGCGACGCTTGGAAGAAGAGGGTTACGTCGTGCTGTATGTTGATGCCCTCGATTACATCAGCCCGACGGATGAGATTGACATTTCAGACCTCCTGATTGTGCTCGCCGGAGCATTCAGCGACGCGCTCGACAAATGGGCGTTGCAGTTGAAGCAACCTGTCCAGTTGGCGCATGAGTCTTACTGGACACGCATCAAGAATTTCTTAACGAAAACCACTGTCGAGTTGAACGAAGCGACGGTGTCTGTCGGTGGCGAGACTCCCGCCGGGCAACTCCTCGGAAGCCTTAAGGGCGGGCTGGATTTGAAGCTCGCGATCAAGGAGTCGCCGACCTTTCGCCAGAACCTGCAAAAGCTGATGGCGAACCGCATCGGCGAACTGCGCGCCACCGTGAGCGAATTCTTCGAGGATGGGGTGAAAGCCGTCAAGAAAGTGTGGGGCGACGAGAAGGAAGTGGTTTACATCTTCGACTCGCTCGAACAGTTGCGCGGCGCGCTCACCAACGAAGAGGGTGTGCTCAAGAGCGTCCAGCGCGTCTTCGCCAACCATCTCAACCTGCTGCGCCTGCCCTACATTCACGTTATCTACACCGTTCCGCCGTGGCTCCAGTTCGTGATGCAAGGCAGCGACATTTATCTCCTGCCCTGCATCCGGCTGTGGAATAAAGACCCGGAACGCTCGCATTATGAACCGGGCTGGAAAGCCGTGCGCTCTCTGGTGTTGAAACGGATCGGGGAGGAGGGCTGCGAGCGGCTCTTTGGCTGTAAGTCGAACGAACCGGCCTTCACCTCTGCCGACAGGCTGATTGAAGTCTGCGGCGGGCAGTTCCGCGATCTGTTGCGCTTGCTGGGTGACATTGTTCGCCGTGCCGATTCACTCCCCATCACTCCGGACGTGCTGAACAGCGCGGTGATGTCTCTGAGCGACGACTACTCGCCCATTGCCATCGAAGACGCGCTCTGGTTGGCGAAGATCGGCGAGCACCGCACGCCGATGTTGCCCGACACGAAACCGGAAACGATCAGCCGTCTGACGCGCTTCCTCGACACGCATGTCGTCCTTCACCTGACCAACGGCGTCAAGTGGTACGACATCCACCCGCTGGTTCGTGATGAGGTGGCGAAGCTCGTCAAACTACAAGAGGTTGCCCGGCTTCTAAAGGCTGCCCAACCACAGAGCGGCACGCCGACAGGCCAACCGGCTCAAGCATGACGAAGACCGAGACATCCGCGCCCGGCCTATTGGCGCAACGAAGGGGCGTCGCGGCGTCGCCCGAATGGCGAAGCCTGCTCACCCACTTTGAATTGGCTCCCGACGACTTCGCCTTCATCGTGCTGCTCGTGCCGGACAGGGATTGGGTGGAAGCCTGCCGTCAAGCCCTTGAGCGTTTCCTGATGTCGTCGCGCAAAAAACTGCTCCCCCTCAACTTCGAGAGCGCGAATGAGTTCAGAGACGAACTGGCCTCGCGCCTGCTATCGCTGAAAGCGGACGACGACATCGGCGCAATCTGGGTCAGCGCGGCCGTGCCGGAGGCCACCCCCGACTATGAACCGTGGGCGCAGGCGTGGCGCGTCGCGGCGGGGCGGCTCAATCAATACCGCAACCCTCTACGCCGCCAGTTCCGCGTCCCTTTGATTTTCGCAGGCGCGCCGTGGGTTCAAGTCACGCTTCGCGAAGCTGCTCCCGATCTATGGTCTGTGCGCACGCAGGTTGTACGAATCACACCGCCGCCCGCCGTGAATAGAGGAGAGGCTGTTCCTCCCGATTCTCAACAATCTTTCACATCGGAGTTGGTAGCGGGACGAGCAATTGATCCCCTCTTCGCTATGAAAGAGGCTGAACGTTTACGAGGCAAAAGCGGAAAGGAGATGGCGTTGGCGCGTTTGCTCGCGCGCGCCGGACTCGGCTTCAAGGCTCGCTATCGTTGGGATGAAGCGGAAAAGGCGTTCACTGAGGCAATTGAATTGTACCGCCACTTTGGGGCAGAAACAGTAGAATTAGCTAGCTTTTTGAGAAATCTTGCCGATGTTCTTCAATGGAAGACAGCATACGACCAAGCTGTTGACATTCTTCTGGAAGCATTAAGAATATTTCAACAATCAGGCGACCTCCATGGCGAGGCCAACAGCATTAAGAGACTCGGCAACATTGCACTGGAACGCTCGCAGCACGACGAGGCGCGCGCCCGCTTCGAGGAAGCCTTAACTCTCTACCGACAAGTTGACGATGTGCTTGGCGAGGCTAATTCCATCCAGTGGCTCGGCGACATCGCGCTGGCTCGTTCGCAGCATGACGAGGCGCGCACCCGCTACGAGAAAGCCTTGACGCTATGCCGACAAGTTAACGATGTGCTTGGCGAGGCTAATTCCATTCAGGGTCTCGGTAATATCGCGTTAGAGCGTTTTCAGTATGACGAGGCGCGCGCGCGCTTCGAGGAAGCATTGCCTCTTTTTCGTCAAGTCGGAAGCGTGCTTGGCGAGGCCAACTGCATCAAGAATCTGGGGGATATTGCGCTAGCTCGTTCGCAACATGATGAGGCGCACACCCGCTATGAAGAAGCTTCGCTGCTCTACAGTCAAGTTGGCAGCGTGCTCGGTGAGGCCAATTGCATTCGCAGACTTGGCGAAATCGCTCTGGCATGCTCACGGCATGATGAGGCGCGCGGCCGCTATGAGAAAGCATTGCCTCTTTTTCGTCAGGTCGAAGACGTGCTCGGCGAGGCCAACTGCATTCAGGGTCTCGGCGACATTGCTTTGGAGCAAGATGAACGAGATAAGGCTAAGTATTCCTTTATCAAAGCACTTGAGTTATATGAGCGAATCCCGGAACCATATTCAATCGGCGGAGCGCGGCTGAGATTGGCGCGGGTTGTGAATGATGAAGCCGAGCGTCAGAGGCACATAGAGGCCGCCCGCGCCGCGTGGGAAAGTATAGGCTTTTCGGATTTAGTTAAAGAGTTGGACGAAGAGTTCAGCACATCCAAATAGCGTCCCCGTTTGGATCAGCGGCCTTACACCTGTGAGGTATCTCCGGCAAGGCAAACAAATCAAGGCGTCTCTTTTCTCAAGGGTCAATTTATGAAAACTCTGATTCGTAACGGGCGCATCGTGACCGCCGTTGATGATTACAAGGCGGACGTGTTGATCGAGGGCGAGGTGGTGTCGGTCATCGGCGCGCGGCTCGACATGGAGGCGGACGTGGTGATCGATGCGGGGGGAAAGCTCGTTATCCCCGGCGGCATTGATCCGCACACGCACATGGAACTCCCTTTCGGCGGGACGCGGGCGTCGGATGATTTCTTTACGGGGACGCGGGCGGCGGCCTACGGGGGGACGACGACGATTATTGATTTCGCGGTGCAGTATAAGGGCGAGTCTTTGACGCAAGCGTTGGACAACTGGCACGCGAAGGCCGAGGGCAAGACGGCGATTGATTATAGTTTTCATCTGATCACGACCGATCTGGAAGACGAGCGCGTGCCGGAGTTGCACCGGATCATCGACGAGGGCGTGACGAGTTTCAAGATGTTCATGGCCTATCCGGGCGTGTTTCTCGTGGACGACGCGACGATCTTCCGCGCGATGTCGGCGGCGGGCGAGCGCGGCGGCCTCATCTGCATGCACGCGGAGAACGGCCTCGTCATCAACGAGATCATCAAGCGCGCGCTGGCGCAGGGGCGCACCGCGCCGAAGTATCACGCGCTGACGCGCCCGACGCGCGCCGAGGCCGAGGGCGTGCATCGCGCGATTGCGATTGCGGAGATGGCCGAAGCGCCCGTCTACATCGTGCATCTGAGTTGCGCCGACGCGCTCGAACAGGTGCGCGCGGCGCGCGACCGCGGCCTGCCCGCCTTTGCCGAGACGTGCCCGCAGTATCTTTTCCTCTCGTATGATAATTATGAGGAGCCGGGGTTCGAGGGGGCGAAGTATGTGATGACGCCGCCGCTCAGAGAGCGTTGGAATCAGGCGGAGTTGTGGAAGGGTTTGAAGACGGACGACCTGCAAGTTATCTCCACAGACCACTGCCCTTTCTGCATGAAGGAGCAGAAAGAACTGGGGCGCGACGACTTCACGAAAATCCCGAACGGCGCGCCGGGCGTGGAGCATCGCGTCCCGCTCATCTACAACGGCGGCGTGGTGGAGAACAAAATCTCGCTCAACCGTTTCGTCGAACTCACTTCGACCGCCGCCGCCAAGATGTTCGGCCTCTTCCCGCGCAAGGGCACGATTGCCGTCGGGTCGGATGCCGACATCGTGATCTTCGACCCGGAACGCGAACAGACCATCAGCGCGGAGACGCATCACATGAACGTCGATTACAGCGCGTATGAGGGCAAACGGATCAAAGGCGTGGTCGAGACGGTGCTGTCGCGCGGCCGCGTCGTCATCGAGGGGGGCGAGTACAAGGGCAAGGCGGGCGACGGCCGGTTTCTCAAACGCGGGACGTGTGTGACGATGTAACGCGCGAGCGTGGCCGCGCGCGCGCTTCGGCGGGTCAGTTCTCTCAAGCGGGAAACTTCAGACAGTCGCGCCGGGAGGCGCGTTTCCATGAACCATAAGATTAAATATCTGGCCGCGCCGCTTTGCGTTATCCTGTCGTTGGCCGCCGCTTGCGGCAAGAGCGACGGAATAGGCGCGGGCAGCGGAGGCGTCTCGCTGCCGACCGGCGGCGGCGGCGGCACGACAAGCGGCGGCGCGACCACAGCGGCCGTCATCTCCGAGAACGACAAGCCCCTCGACGTGATGACCAAAGCGATGCGCGCCCAATTCGACGCGCGCTCCTACCGCGCACAGGTGACTTCCTCGACGGCCGACGGCACGACCAACAAAATGCTCATCGAATACGCCGCGCCCGACCGCTACCGCATGACGGGCGAGGGGCAGACGGGCGGCGCGGGAAAAGCCTTCAAAATGGAGTACGTCATCGTCGGCGGCGCGACCTACATCAAAACGCCGGAGGGCGGATGGGTGAAGACGCCGGTTGACGGGGGCGAGATGATCAAGGCTTTCCGCGATCCCAAGATGCTCGACGAACTGGCGAAGACGGCGGACGTGAAACTCGTCGGCGCGGACACGCTCGACGGCGCGCCGATGCTCGTCTACCAGTACACGCAGAACAACCCGATGGGCATGAAGCTCAAGAGCGCCGCCAAGACGTGGCTCTCCGTGGCCGACGGGTTGCCGCGCAAGACCGAAACCGAGGGCGAGTTCAACGGCACGAAATCGAAAACGCTCATCACCATGTTCGACTACAATGCCGACATCAAGATCGACGCGCCCTTGAAATAAAGGAGTCTCATGCTTCCCGCAACTCGAAACTTTTTAAACGCCTGCCTCGTCGGCCTCTGTTTAGCGGGCGTCGCCCCGGCGCAACAAAAGCTCGAACCGCCGCTCATCACCGTGACGGGCGAGGCGGAAGTCCGCGCCGTGCCGGATGAGGTCGTCTTCGACGTGACGGTGCGAAACGTCAACCGCGATTTGAAGGTCGCCAAGGCGCAGACGGATGAAAGTCTCAAGAAGGTCGTCGAGTTGGCGCGCCGGTACAAGGTCGCGCCGGAAGACATGCAGACCGATTACATCGGACTGGAACCGCGTTATCGCGCCGGCAACGAGACGCGCACGTTCCTCGGCTACTTGGTGCGCAAGGATTTGGTCTTCACCCTGCGCGATGTGACGCAGGCCGAAAACCTGCTCTCGGAAATAATGACCTCCGGCATCACGAGCATCAACAGCATCAATTTCCGCACCTCGCAGTTGCGCAAGTACAGGGATCAGGCGCGCGCGCTCGCCATCCGCGCGGCGCGCGAAAAGGCCATCGCCCTGACCGGCGAGATCGGGCAGAAGATCGGCAAGGCTTACTCCATCGAAGAGGAAGCGGCGACGCGCAACCCGGCCGCTCAAAACAGTCTTATGTTGAACAGCAGCACCCGTTCCGGCGGCGACGCGGGGGAGACGGAAGGCACGCTCGCGCTCGGCCAGATCGCCGTCAATTCACGCATCACGGTTCGGTTCATTCTCGAATAGAGTTTTTTACGGCCTATGGCGACAGCAACCGACAGCACAGACGTTCTCGCGCCGCGGCACGACTTCGTGGAGTTGCGCGAGGATGTCTCGGCGAGTCCCTTGTGGAATCCAGACCTCGCGCCGACCACCATCCGCGAGCGCACCTGGACGACCTGGAATATCGCCGCCCTCTGGATCGGGATGAGCGTCGTGATCACGACCTACACGCTGGCCGGGGCGTTCATCGAGGCGGGCATGAACTGGTGGCAGGCGATGACCACGATCCTGCTCGGCAACACCATCGTGCTCGTCCCGATGATTTTGAACGCGCACGCGGGCACGAAGTACGGCGTCTCTTTCCCGGTGCTCTGCCGGGCGTCGTTCGGCGTGCGCGGCGCAAACGTCCCGGCCATACTGCGCGCGATTGTGGCCTGCGGGTGGTTCGGCATCCAGACGTGGATTGGCGGCACCGCGCTCGATGTCCTGT
Source organism: Pyrinomonadaceae bacterium (assembly GCA_035644995.1). Classification (GTDB taxonomy): domain Bacteria; phylum Acidobacteriota; class Blastocatellia; order Pyrinomonadales; family Pyrinomonadaceae; genus JAIVJZ01. Next base: position 10,951 of record DASQNL010000691.1, read on the forward strand.
TCGGCGCGATGTGGGGCGGTTGGAACAATCTGTTCGGCGGGGCAAGCGTGCTCGAAGTCGCCCTGCACACGTGGATCGGGTTTTTCATCTTCTGGTTCATACAAGTGTTCATCATCCTGAAGGGCATCGAAGGCATCAAGCATCTCGAAACGTGGGCGGCTCCGCTGCTGCTCGCGGGCGGCGCGGCTCTGCTCGCGTGGGCGGCGTGGCGCGCGGGCGGTTTGGGGCGCGTGCTGTCCGAGTCGAGCGCGTTGCAGCGGCAGCAGAACAACTTTTGGACGATCTTCCCCGGCTCGCTCACCGCCGCGGTCGGCTACTGGGCGACCCTCAGCCTCAACATCCCGGACTTTACGCGCTACGCCCGCTCGCAAAAATCGCAGATGCTAGGGCAAGCTCTGGGGCTGCCCTTGACCATGACGGCCTTCGCCTTCATCGGCGTCGCCGTGACGAGCGCGACGCTGTTGATTTACGGCGTGGCGATCCCGAACCCCGTCGAGTTGATGCAACGCTTCGACAGCGTCGCCGTCATCATCTTCGCCACCGCCGTCATCTTCGCCGCGCAGTTGACGACCAACATGGCCGCCAACGTCGTCTCGCCCTCGAACGATTTTTCCAACCTCAACCCGAAATTGATCTCCTACGTGACCGGCGGACTCATCACCGCGCTCATCGGCGTCTTGATGATGCCGTGGAAGTTGATGACCTCGATGGGCGAGTACATCTTCACGTGGCTCGTCGGCTACTCCGGCCTGATGGGTGCCATCGCCGGCATCCTGATCTGCGACTACTGGGCGTTGCGCCGCCAGCGTCTCGATCTCCCCGATCTGTTTCGGTTGACGGGACGCTACACTTACACGAACGGTTACAATCTGCGCGCGCTCGTCGCGCTCGTCGCGGCCATCGCGCCGGTCGTGCCCGGTTTCCTGCACGCGGCCGCCACGCCCGGCGGCCAAATCAGTCAGCCCGGCTTTTTCGACACGCTCTACACCTATGCGTGGTTCGTCACCTTCGCCATAGGCTTCGTTCTATATTACTTGCTGATGAAGGGAAACTTTAGAAAGGATGAAGGATGAAGGATGAAGGATGAATCGGGAGAAGCAAAGTAGGCTTTGTTTCATCCCTCATCCCTCATCCCTCATCCCTAAAAGATTATGGCTCGAACAGTCAAATGCGGACTCATTCAGGCGACGAACGCCGCGCCCACCGATGCGCCCATCGAAGAGATCAAGCGCGCCAACATCGAGAAGCACCTGGCGTTGATCGAAGACGCCGCCAAACAAGGCGTGCAGATACTCTGCATGCAGGAGGTGTTTACGACGCCTTACTTCTGCGCCGAGCAGCGGACGCGCTGGTATGAGGCGGTCGAGAGAATTCCCGACGGGCCGACCGTCAAACTGATGCAGGAAGTGGCGAAGCAACACGGCATGGTCATCATCGTGCCCATCTACGAGGAAGAGATCGCGGGCATCTACTACAACACCGCCGCCGTGATTGACGCCGACGGGAAATACCTCGGCAAGTATCGCAAGAACCACATCCCGCACGTCAACCCCGGCTTCTGGGAGAAGTTCTATTTCAAACCGGGCAATCTCGGCTATCCGGCCTTCGACACCGCCTACGCGCGCATCGGCGTCTACATCTGCTACGACCGGCACTTCCCCGAAGGCGCGCGCATCCTCGGCCTGAACGGCGCGGAGATCGTCTTCAACCCGTCGGCCACCGTGGCCGGGCTTTCCGAATACCTGTGGCGGCTCGAACAACCCGCGCACGCCGTCGCCAACGGCTATTTCATCGGCGCGATCAACCGCGTCGGACACGAACAGCCGTGGGACATCGGCGAGTTCTACGGCCAGAGCTACTTCTGCGACCCGCGCGGCCAGTTCATCGCCGAAGCGCCGCGCGACGAGGACGCGCTCGTCGTCGCCGATCTCAACCTCGACCTGATCCGCGAGGTCAGAAACACCTGGCAGTTCTTCCGCGACCGCAGGCCGGACACCTACGATCCGCTCGTGGCCGACTAGAAAAAGTTTCGAGTTTCAGGTTGCAGGTTTCAAGTTCAAGACACAGAACCTCGAACCTCCCTCCTGAAACTTGAAACCTGAAACTCGAAACCTGAAACTTTTAACGCTTATGTCAACGACGCACGAGTCGCCCATCAACATCGCGCAGATCGAGCGCAACTTCCGCGAGATCGCGCCGCCTTTGACGGAAGCCGAGGCGATCATGGAATCGCACCGCTGCGTCTATTGCTACGACGCGCCCTGCACGCGCGCCTGCCCCACGCACATCGACGTGCCCGCCTTCATCAAGAAGATCGCGAGCGGCAATCTCACCGGCTCGGCGCGCGTCATCTTCGAGGCCAACCCCATCGGCGCGACGTGCGCGCGCGTCTGCCCGGTGGACGTGCTCTGCGAAGGCGCGTGCGTGGAGAAGACCCTGATGGCGAAGCCCATCGAGATCGGGCGGCTCCAACGCTACGCGACGGACGCCGTCTTCAGTCGCGGGCGCGACGTGCTCAAGGCGGGCGCGCCGAACGGCAAACGGGTCGGCATCGTCGGCTCAGGCCCCGCCGGTCTGTCGTGCGCGACGTATCTGGCGCGCCTCGGTTACGCCGTCACAATTTACGAGCGCAAGCCTCTCGCGGGCGGCATG
>DASQNL010000692.1:0-6180 GCA_035644995.1 Pyrinomonadaceae bacterium
TCTTTGCGGATGCGCAGGAGGCCGTCGCTGCGGTCGCCGTAGATGAACTCGGTGTGGTTGTGCGCGCTGTCGGGGCGTGTGAGCGCGCGCCATTTCGCGTGGGGCAATTCGAGCGCGTATTCGAGCCGCTCGTTGGTGTACTTCCGCGCCCCTTCCTCTTGCGCCGACGCGGGGAACGCGAGCATGAGCGCGCAGGTAATGAGAATGGTCAAGCGTCGCATAAGTTGAAACTTCACTCCTCTTGTCTTCGGTTGCCGGTAATTCGGGTGGACGCCGCGATTCTCGCCGGCGATTGAAACGTGAGCCGTTGCTGAGATGCCGCCGCGCTCGCGTGGTGTTGCCCTGCGCGGCGCGATTCAGGCGGCGACGGTGGCGGCGGTAATCGCGGCGCGCTGCGCGGCGAAAAGTTGTGCCAGCCCCGTGCCCGCCAACGCCAGCAGTTCGTCCATTTCGGCGCGCGTGTACGGCTCGCCTTCGGCCGTGCCCTGCACTTCGATGAAGCGATTGTCGCCCGTGCAGACGACGTTCATGTCAACGGCGGCGCGCGAGTCTTCGTCGTATTTCAGATCGAGCAGGGGCGTTCCGTCAACGATCCCGACGCTGACGGCGGCCACCTCGCCCTTGAACGGCGAGCGCGTGATCTTGCCCGTGCGCTGCAACTTGTGACAGGCCAGCGCGCACGCGACATACGCGCCCGTGATCGAGGCCGTGCGCGTGCCGCCGTCGGCTTGCAGCACGTCGCAGTCAACCATCAAGGTGCGTTCGCCGAGGCGGGAGAGGTCAACGACGGCGCGCAGGGAACGCCCGATGAGCCGCTGAATTTCATGGGTGCGGCCGGAGGGGCCGCCGCGCCCCGTCTCGCGCTGCGTGCGCTGGGTCGTGGCGCGCGGCAGCATCGCATACTCCGCCGTCAACCAACCCTGCCCGCTGTTGCGCCGGAAACGCGGCACGCTCTCTTCGAGCGTCGCGGTGCAAATGATGCGCGTCGCGCCCATCTCGATGAGCGCGGAGCCTTCGGCATAGGGCATGAAGTGCGGCGTGATGAGAAGCGGGCGCAACTCGTCGGCGCGTCTCCCGTCGGTGCGCGGGTACATAGTTTTAAGCGGGGTGAAGCTCATCGTGTCCCCAAACCTCCACAGCCTCCAGACGCGTCGGCGCGCTGCCTAAAAATCGCTCGGCGACGCGAGCGAAACGCTCTTCGGCATCCGTCACGTAAAAGTGGTCGAGATCATCGCACAAACGACGTTCGCGCGCACGTTCTTTGAGCAAACGCCCCGTCGCCGTGTCGAACCCGCGACGCCGCAAGTTCTCGCTTTCGAGCGCGGCCTCGACGCTCTTTGCCGCCGCCTCGCCGGAGTCGATGAGACGCACCCCCCGGCCTACCGTCTCCTGAATCACGCGCCGCAAAATCGGGTAGTGCGTGCAACCGAGGACGAGCGCGTCCACGCGCCCCGCGCTTAAGTCTCGCAGATATTCCGCGGCCACCTGTCGCGCCACGTCCGTCTCAGCCCAACCCTCTTCGGCCAGCGAGACGAAAAGCGGGCAGGCGCGTTCCCGCACTTCCGCCTCCGGCGCGAGTTCGCGGATGGCGCGCGCGTATGCGCCGCTGCGCACGGTCGCCTCCGTGGCGATCACGCCGATCCGTTTGCCCGCCGATGCTTCGACCGCCGCCCGCGCGCCCGGCTCGATCACGCCGACGACCGGCACACGCACGCTCGCGCGAATCACTGGCAACGCCAGCGCGGACGCCGTGTTGCACGCCACCACGAGCAACTTCACGCCGTGCGCTTCGAGAAAACGCGCGTTCTCCACCGCGTAACGCTCGACGGTCGCCAGCGACTTCGTGCCGTAAGGCACGCGCGCCGTGTCGCCGAGGTAAACGAAACGCTCCCGCGGCAACTGTTCGTGCAGCGCGCGGTAGACCGTCAAGCCCCCCACGCCGCTATCAAATATTCCGATGGGAAGATCAGGATTCAATTTATTATCACGAAACGCACAACTGACCGGCGCGGCGCATGGTAACACAAACCCTCTCACCATCCGCCTGACTTAAAAGCCCCGCGAGACCGGATAGTCGCCGTTGTCAATCGTCCTTCGGGCGGACTTTGTGAATTAGTTTCGACGCGCGTTACCTGCCGACGGCGGGCGCGGCGTAATCGCGCCGCCGCAGCAGCCTGTCCAGACTCCACTCGCCGCCGCCCGCGACCGCGAAAAAGAGGAACAGGAAGCAATAGAGCACGGCCAACTCGCCCCGGTTCTGGAGCGGCCAGAAACCTCTGGGCGCGTGCATCTGGAAGTAGGCCACGGCCATCGTCCCCGACAGGATGAACGCCACGGGGCGCGTGAACAGTCCGAGCATCAGGAGCAGCCCGCCGACAAATTCCAGCACGCCGCCGATGCCCATCTGCGACATGAGCGGGGGCGTGGGCGTGCCCGGCGGGGCGAGGAAGCCGAAGAGTTTCTGCGCGCCGTGCGCGATGAAGAGAAACCCCGCGACGATTCTGAGGACGCTCAAGAGGCGCGGCGTCCAGTTGACGAAAAATGAGTTCGTGTCGGTCGTAGCCATATCCGAATAAATCCTCCCGGTTGTGATCACTAATCTACAGTCCGTGCGCCGAGGGAGACGACATAGGTCGGAAGTCTCATTCTCTGATCGCGTCTGACATCTACCGAGCGCCGGTCTGCGAAAAAAAGAATCACGAGCCGGCGGGAAACCGTCAACTCGTGATTCTTGAAGGACAACTGCTGCTCGTCGTGCGGTAAAACCGTGAAATGGAGGCGCCGAGAGTCGAACTCGGGTCCAAAGGCCGACACCGTCGGAATCTACATGCTTAGACGCTTCTCTGTTGCCGGTCTCGCTCCGGCGCGTTCGCTGCGGACGGGTTAGTGAAACGTCGAAGACCCCGTTCGCGGCTAGCCCGGTTTTATCTCGCCCGCTCTCCCTGAGCACAGAGAGCAGGCCAGCTCAACTAAGTGACATCTCGCTCCGCGCGCTTGAGCAACTTGCGGCGAGACGCTTACTGGCTAACTTTAATTAGGCAGCAAGAGCCAACTCATTAGTATTGGCAATTGTTGTTTCTCAGTGCTTGTTAACGAGCTGCAAAGAGTAAGCCCGGCATGCATCCGCTCGATGACCGAAGCCCCTGTCGAAAGCCTTTCGCCCCCGTAGCGTTGCGGACAGATTATAACACAGTGACAAGCGGCGGGTGACAGGTGACAAGTTAAAAGTAGGAAGATGTTTTAACTTGTCACCTGTCACCCGCCGCTTGTCACCGCTTTTAGACGTTCGCGCTCATTCAAAGGTTGCGTTATAATTGCGCCCGGTTAGTCTCTCCTGACGTTTGACCTGATTGTTTTCGGCACGCTCCGGCGGGAGCCTTTGGCCTGTGCCGTCCGGCAACGAGGATCACCTTTCATGTCCGCTAAAAATCCGAGAGTTCCTGTTCCGTCGAAACGCGTGCGCGCCGGGCTGCCGCCGGCCGCGAACCGTCGCGGCTACCTGCGCCGCTTCTGGCTGCCCGCCGTGATGCTGCTGGCAATCGCCGCCGGGGGCTTAACCGGCATCGTCGTCGCCTACGAGTTGAACTACTCGAAGGCGGCGGGCGAGGTGGCCTCTCTGGCGACCTACCGGCCGTCTCAGGTGACGCGCGTCTACGCCGACGACGGCGAGACCGTCATCGGCGAGTTCGCTTTGGAGCGACGCATCCCGCTCAAGTTCGCGGACATCCCGCCCGTCTTGAAGAACGCCATCCTCGCCGTCGAGGACGCGCGCTTCTACGACCACGTCGGCATCGACCCGATCCGCATCATCGGCGCGGCGTGGAAGAACATTACGGCCGACCGGCGCGAGGGCGGTTCGACCCTCACGCAGCAACTCGCCAAAAACCTCTTCCTCTCGCGCGAGCAGACCATCACGCGCAAGATCAACGAGTGGGCGATGGCTCTCCAGATCGAACGCTACTACACGAAGAATCAGATCATGGAGATGTACGTCAACCACATCTTCCTCGGCGCGCGCGCCTACGGCTTCGAGGCCGCCGCGCAAACCTACTTCAACAAGCACGCCAAAGATTTGACGCTCGACGAGGCCGCCCTGCTCGCGGGCATCCCGCGCTCGACCGCGCAATATTCCCCGACCGTCAACCCCAAGGGCGCGAAAGACCGCCGCGACCTCGTGCTCGAACTGATGGCGCGCAACGACTTCGTCTCGCAGTCCGAAGCCGACGCCGCCAAGGCCAAGCCCTTGAAGATCGCCGACACGGCCTATTACCCGCCGCCCTCCGCCTCGCACGCGTGGTTCGAGTATCCGGTTGAAGAGATCAGGCAGTACATCGAGGACAAGTACACGACGCGCGTCGCGCTCGGCGGCCTCTCGGTCTATTCCACCATCAACCCGGCGGCGCAGAAGAAGGCTTACGAATCCATCCGCGCCGGCCTGCGCATTTACGACCGCGGCCATCGCGGCTGGCGTTCGGCCTACACCAACATCGCCACCGAGGGCAACAACGGCGCAACCGCCGCCACGCCCCAACAACTCGCGGCCTTCGTCCTGCCCGAATGGTACGGCAACAATTACGCGCCCGACACCTATGCGCGCGGCCTCGTCACGAAGCTCGACGCGGCGCGCAACGAGGCGACCGTGCGCTTCGGCGGCTACACGGCGACGCTGACGGCGAAGGACATGGGTTGGTCGGGACGCCAGCCGAAAAGCGAGTTCACCATCGGCGACGTGGCCGAGTTCAAGATCAGGGAGGTTGACGCCGACGAGCGTCGCCTGCAAGTCGAACTGACGCAGGTGCCGGACATTCAGGCCGCGCTCTACAGCGTGAACGCGAAGAACGGCGAGGTCGTCGCCATGATCGGCGGCTACGACTTCTACATGTCGAAGTTCAACAACGCCACGCAGGCTTACCGGCAAACCGGCTCCGCCTTCAAACCCTTCATCTACACGGCGGCCGTCGAGTGGGGCTTGACGCCCGAATCCACCGTCAACGGCACGCCCATCAGACGCGGCAGTTGGCAGCCGCACAACTTCGACGGCTCGGTCGGCCACGGCGACGTGCCTTTGAAGACCGCGCTCGCCAAGTCTTACAACGTGGCCGCCGTTCACCTGCTCGACATGGTCGGCATCCAGACGGGCGCGCAGATGGTGCGCCGCTTCGGCATCACCGCGCCGATGGCTCCTTATCTCCCCTCCGCGCTCGGCGCGACCGAGGTGCCGCTCGACCAGATGGTCTCGGCCTACTCGGCTTTCCCCAACAAGGGCGTGCGCGTCGAGGATCACCTCATCCGCCGCGTGCTCGACCGCGAAGGCGTGGTGCTCGAAGAGTGGGAGAAGACGACCTACAAAGTGACGAGCGAATACGTCGCGCTGACGATGGTCGACTTGATGCGCGGCGTGGTGACGAACGGCACGGCCACCGCCGCGGGCGCAATCGGCGTCCCCTCGGCGGGCAAGACCGGCACGGTCAACGACCACACGGATGTCTGGTACATCGGCTACACGCCGACTTATGTGACGGGCGTCTGGATGGGCTACCCCGACCGCAAGCGCAACCTCGGCCGCGACATGACCGGCGGCCACGGCGCGCTGCCCATCTGGGTCAACTTCATGAAAGACCTGTTGAAGGGTAAAGAGAAGGAGAACTTCGAGAAGCCGCCGAAGATGCCCGAAGACATCAAGGAACTCTTCCAGCAACGACAGCGCGAGATGTCCGAACAGCGCGCCGCCGAAATGGCGCAGACGCGCCAGCGCGGCGGCGGCGGCGGCGGCGACCGCAGCACGCTTCCGGCCGTCTACGCCGAACCCAACCTCGAACAGATCACGCTGCCGCCGCCCGCCGGGGCGTCGAGCGCATCGGACGGCGACGGCGCGCCCAGACGTGCCGAGCCGGTCGTGCCCAGCCGCGACGATGATTCGCCGCCGCCGCCGCCCGCCGCTCCCGCCACGCGTCCACGCGAGGTAGAGACGAAAAAGAAAGGCAAGAAGGGCACGGACGACGACCCGGAATAACGTTACGTGAAAGGTCAAAGGGGAAGGGGTAAAGGGAGAGACGCACACGCCGTCGCTTTCCCTTTACCCCTTCCCCTTTGACCTTTCGCCATCCCGCCTACCAGAGTATCTTTTCCAGATAATAGGGCAGCATCTTGCGCCACCACGGCCAATCGTGGTCAACGTCG